>JANXQR010000710.1 GCA_025353435.1 Acidobacteriota bacterium
TGACCATCATACGGCCGTCCAGAAGGCGGAGGAAGGACTGGCGAGGTTCCCGCAGGAGCGGGTCCTGGTCAATCTGAAGGCTCAGGCTAAGGGCAAACTCCTTTTGGCAGAATGCAATCGGGATGCCTTGACGGAGTTAGCGGTGACGCGGGAGTTGTTGGAGGCAGGGCAAATACAGGAAGCAAAGGAACGCCTGGAATGGGTACTGATACAGCTTGGCCCGAAGCCCCGCATTCAGGCGCAGCCAATGACTGAATCGGAAGAGTTGTACGGCTGGGCGAAGGAGCGTGAGAAGTCTGAGGTGCTGGCCAAGGCGGCTGAGGCATTGAGTCACCAGGATTTCGGCAAGGCCGTTCAGATTCTGCAAGACGTTGCCAAAGATATCGACAAGGACGCCAATCTGCGTCAGAAGGCGGACAGCTCACTATCAGAGCAAGCCGCGCTTGAACTTGTGCTGCGCAGAGTCGACGAAGAGCCGGATTTGAATCAGAGCAAGATCATTCTTCGAACGGCGTTGCAAAAGCTTCCCAGCCACAAGCAACTCGAGGAGAAACTGGCTGAGGTCAGTCATCTTGATCGGATGGTCACGAATTCTGTCGCCGAAGCCAGGAAACTGGAGGAGGCGGGCCAGTACGGGTTGGCGCTCGCAAAGTGGGAGATGATCGGGGTTCTTCATCCGAGACATCCCGATCTCAAGAACGCGACGAAACGGATTCGTGGACTTCAGGAGCACGCTCGCGTCGATTCTCGACAAGTCTGGATCGATCGAATTGAGCGGGTATTACGCACGTCTGATTACACCGAGGCTTCGGCGCTGGTTGAAAAGGCGACCGAGGAATTCCCCTGGGATTCCGATCTGATGGAACTTCAGGAGAGAACGGAATCGGCGCTGCGGCAACGGACCAAAGCTCAAAAGTTGCTGGCAGAGGCACAGAAATTGCTGTCCAAGCAGCGATGGGAGGCGGGGGCGCGGGAATTGGTGCGTGCCAACCGGACTGCTCCCGAAGACTTGTTCATACGCGCTCAAGTTGTCGAGGGACTGTCGCTCGCATCGCGAGACGCCAAGCTGAAGGACCGACGAACTGCGGAACTTATCTTGCAGGAGTTGGCGCAAATCGAGCCAGTGGGCACCGTGCCGGTCGTGTTGCCGACCGATTCGCGGGAGAGCAAGCCCGACTTCAGATCGCAGCGCGATCTGGACGCGGCGGCAGACCAACTCAACGAGGAAAAACTGGAGATCATCGAACGGCAACTTGCTGGATTCATGGGACCTGTGGCCGGGGTACTGGTGGCGCAGGCTTCCGCGAAGACAAACAGCGTTAAGGAACTTTACGCGATTCTCGCTCCGCAACTAGACCAGGAGGTAGAGCGGACTGCCTTTCTGGCGGGTAAGGCGGAACTGACTTTGGCACACTCGGAAATGCCTTCCTCTCATTCGCGCGATGGCGAAACCCCATCCACCCCAGTCAATATTGCCCCCTCTTCTCTCACAATCGAAGCACCTGGCACGATGACTCCTTCGGACGCAACACTGACCGGGGAAATGTTCCTCCCCCCGGGTATGTTGATTGACAATGCACAGTTTACGGTTACGGCGGCGGGCTCGCTTCCGCGTGGCGCAACGTCCGGAATTCAATTCTGGGTCCACGTCGGACAGCAGACGGAAACCCTCTTAATGCGTGCTCAAGAACTCTTTGGTCTTGATGACGCTGACAGTACCAAGTCCGAAGTCCCACCCTCCTTGAAGCGCGGCGCGTGCATGAGCGTCCGGCTCAGACTAGGGGATACCTTGATTTGCGTCGACAGCCATAAGTGGGTTAAATGGACCGGCGATATCGGTAATGCGAACTTCGTGGTAACAGTACCTTCGAAAGTACCGGAAGGAGACTTAGTCTGCCTGGCATCAATTCGGCTCAACGGTTGTCAGGTAGGGAAGTTATCCTTCCTCCTAAATATCGGTTCAAGTGGGCTGGCTAGCCAGGTCATCCCTTGTCAGACAATGTTGCACCGCAAAGCATTTGCGTCTTACGCCAACCTTGACCGCGACCAGGTGCTGGCACGCGTAGAGGATATGGAAACGGCGTACAAGGGGCTGAGGGTGTATGTCGACTCGGTTGCCCTCCGCTCGGCAACTTACTGGGAGCCGGACTTGCATGCGCGCATTGACGCCGCCGATGTTTTCTATTTGTTCTGGTGCCGCCACGCCATGGCATCTGATTGGGTCTCCAGAGAGTGGCGTTGGGCGATAAGGTCAAAAGGCCTTGAATTCATTGACCCTGTTCCCCTCGACAGCCGCGAGCAGGCCCCCCCCCCGGTCGAGCTGATAACCAAGGATTTCAATGGTCTGCTTTTGCCCTCTATGGCGGTTGTCGGTACAGGAGGAAGTCACTTTTAGTAGCGCTGTCAGTCGAAGGATAGACCGTCCTCAATGACCGACCTGGGCTGATTTCTGCGGCGGATTGGGCAGGCAACAGGAGTTCGAGGTCAGCCGGAACAGCATTGCGCAATCCTGAAGTTTGGTGACGGAAGCAGCAAATCCTCGGCGGAGAAGTCGAAGCTATCCCTTCCGGACGCGCCCCCGCGAGGCGTTCCCGTCTCCCACCCCGCATGACCGGCGGCGTTTCCTCGCTCGATGGCGCGGCTCCCCAAGGTTTCCGGTCAATTTTTCGTATCTTGCCCGGTATGATAACCATCCGCAGACCAGGTGGCCAGTTGTGGGTAAGTATCTGCCTACATGGATAGGGACAGGGACATAGAGTAACGAATATACGTTTGACAATTTAGCTATTTAATGGATTTGCAGCTGTGTTAACGTAGATGATCGCACAAGATGCAGGACCCCACTGCACCTTTCGCATTGTTGCCCCCCTGCACGACTTCATGAAACTTGTTCACAGGGAAGCTCCTGTTTGATTCTTTGTCTGCCGAGGAACGCAGGATATGGGCGTTCAGCCCTCGATTCGACAAATCGGCAAATACACAGTCCTCGACGTCATAGGCACCGGCGGAATGGGAATCGTGTTCCGCGCTCAGGACCCGGCGATTGGTCGCACGGTCGCGATCAAAATGTTGAAGAGCAGAGACGCGGGTAGCACGCAGGACAGGTTCGATCGCTACTTCTTTCGAGAGATGAAGTCGACCGGGAACCTCCACCACCAAAACATCGTTACGGTGTACGACGCAGGGGAGCACGAAGGAAGCCCCTACCTTGTAATGGAGTACCTGGAAGGCGAACCAGTTTCCAGGATAATTTCCGAGCGTCGGCCCATGCCGTTGCTCGATAAACTGGACCTTGTAATCCAAGTGTGCGATGGGTTGCAGTATGCGCACGACCGCAACGTCATTCATCGCGATATCAAGCCGGCGAACGTAATATTGCTGGCAAACCGCACGGCCAAGATCGTGGACTTCGGGGTGGCCCGGATTGCGGGTAGTGAGACGTCGCTGGCGCAGACGGGCCAATTGGTCGGTAGTCTGTCGTACATGTCGCCGGAGCAGATCAACTCGCTCCCCATCGATGGGCGAAGCGACATTTTTTCGACCGGTGTGATGCTGTACGAGCTTTTGACCTACGAAGTGCCCTTCAAGGGCAACGATCCGTCGTCGATCTTTGTAAAGATTCTCCGCGAGGATCCTCTTCCTCTCTCCAAGTTTATTCCAGACATTCCTCCGGCGATGCAGGCAGTGATGAATCGCGCCCTGGCAAAGAATGCTCAAGACCGTTATCAGAGCGCAGAGGAATTCGGGTTCGATTTACTGGGGCTGCAGAAGGACTTGAAGGCGTCATCGGCGGCGGACTGCTTGAAGCGCGGCGAGGCCGCGATGCAGCGAGGAGATCTTGACCGCGCCAGAGTTCTTCTTGGGGATGTGATCCGGCTTGATCGCCACCACGAGAAGGCGAATAGACTTCTGCGCGAAATACGGTCGGCGATCCAAACCCAGCAGCGATCGGGCCAAGTCATCCAGATCCGTTCCCAGGCCCAGGTTGCCCTGGCTGGCGGACAATTCGAGGAGGCTCTTGCGTGTGCCGACCAGGCGTTGCGGCTCAACCCCGATGACACAGAATCGATTAAGCTGTGCGATCAGATACGCAATGCGATCTCGCGGGCCAAGGCGGTTCGGGATGCCCTGAACCGGGCAGAGGCGGCCCTTTTTGCGGGTGATTTCGACGAAGCGAAGGAGGCCATCGAAGAGTCGCTGCGGTTGGATCCCACCGACTCTGAGGCCCGCGCGCTGGGTTCAGTGGTTAACAAGGAACTGCAGGAGCGTTTCCGACGGCAGCAGGTGCAGGAGTTTGTGGACCAGGCTCGCCAAGGAATTGCCGAGCGCAAGTTCAATGATGCGCTCGATGCGCTGCACCGGGCTGAGGAACTCGATCCGACCGACTCCAATGTACGTGAACTTTTGCAGTGGGCGCAGAGAGGTCAGGAACAGGAGAACCGGCGGCGGTATCTTCAAGACATTACTGACCAGATCGAGAAGGCTCTCCACGCGGGAGAGTTCTCTTCGGCGTGCACGATCTCGGAGATGGGCCTGCAGCAGATACCGGGAGAACCGACTCTCATCCGTCTGCGGGCGATCTCTGAGAAGCAGCGGGACATTGCCGAAAGGCGACGTTTTGTCCACGATCAAAGCCTGGCAGTCAAGGCGCTGACGGACGGGGACAAGCTGAACGAAGCGGTGCAGGTTTTGACGGAGGCATTGCGGAAATTCCCTGGGGAACCGAACCTTGAATCGCTTTTGTCGATCACGAAAGCAGGCATCGAGCGGCAGCAGTTTGAGCGCGAAGAAGTAGCGCGCAAGAAAGCTGTTCAACGTGCGGACAATGAGGCCAGGGCTCAACTCACGCAGCAAGTTTTGAATTGGTCGGTGGAGTTAAGGCGATCGCTGGATGCTCGCAGTGCCCTTGTCGAAATCATCAAGATTTCAAAGGAATTGCGAGTTGCCCTTGATGGCAAACAGATTGATGACCATGCAAGGGAAGTAGCAGGCCTGGTGTTGAACGAGTTGAACTCTCGGATGCGCGCTCGCGACCAGGCGACGGTGGAATTGGAACATCTTCATCGCGCCATCGAGCGTTCACTCGAGTCATTTAGTGTTACCGAGACCGAGAGCCGATTGCTGAGCATCAAGGCGGCTTTCCCCAACGAAGAAAGCATTCAAAAGATGTGCGCCGACCTGGCGCATTCGATCGCGAACGTGCGTGAGGCTCGAGATCACAGCATTTCATTGCTCGGCGACCTGGCGCAGGTGGTGGAGACAACACCAACGAGCGAGCTAACGGCGCTGCAGGAGAAGGCGAGGCAGTTGGCGGCTGGCATCGCAAACGATCCCCGGGCCGGCGCGTTGCTGCAACAGATCGACTCATCCGTAGGGCGTCGATTCGAGCGCCATGCAGAACTAGTGCGAGACGTTACCGCCCTGTTGGGGAACCTGTCGAGAGTCCACTCCATCGAGGAGATATCGCGCATTTCGGATCGAGCAACGGCTATTGCTGCACTTGATCCCACGGATGACGAGCTCGCAGAGCAATCACGAAAAATCGATGTCGAAGCGGGCCAAGTGCGCGACGCGATGGAATCGCTGCTGCGCGAAATGGCGGCTCTCGGGCGAGCGGTGGCAATCGCCCCCACGATTCGCGATGCAGACGCGCTTGTACCGCGAGTGAAGGCGCTGGCGGACAGCCGGTCCGACTTCCAGACACTGCAAGAAGCGGCGACGCGGATTCTTGCAGAGGCGCAAGGCAAAGGAATTGAGCACGACCTGATCGTTCAGGAACTCGAGGCCGCGCTTACTTCGATTCCGCTGCTGGAAACAGACCAAGAGCTTTCTGCCGCAGCGTCACGAGCGGTCGAGTGCCGCGAATTGCATAGCGGCGAGCCCGCAATTCAATCGCTATCGGGCCAGGTGGTCGGGGAAGTGAAACGGATTCTTCGCGAACGGTCGGAATTGCATGCACGGCAAGCGGAGTGCGACAACGCAATACGAACGGCCGAGGAACGACTGCGGAGCCACGAACTCGAATCCGCGCTTGAAGTCTTGCTGGCAGTCGAGGCGCAGAATCCTGATCGAGTTGATCTTCATCTCCAGATTTCTCTGGTGCGCAGAGGGATTGAAAATCGCGCGATCGAGAAGCAGCGGCTGGAGGAGGAACAGCGCGCGCGGGAGCAAGCGGAAGCGGAGCAACGGGCTCGCCGGCGGGCGATTGAGGAAACGATTCAGCGTGCGCAAGAGCTGATTTCTGCGGGACAGGACGAGGAGTCTCTGCAGTGTCTGCGCGCGGCGCTGGAGCGCGAACCTGGAAGTCACGAGCTGGAATCGGCGCGTGAGTCGATCGTGGCAGAGATCGCCAGGAAGCAAGCAGAACAGGAACAACTGGAGCGGGCCCGGCTGGCACGAGAACAGGCCGAGGCGGAGGCGCGAGCACGCAAGGCGGCAGCGGATGAGGCTATTCACGAAGCCAGAGCATTGCTGGGGCGAGGACAGAACGGGGAATCAGTGCAGTGCTTGCGCTCGGCGCTCGAGCGCGACCCAGGGAGCCGGGAGTTGGAATTAGAGCTTCAGTTGACGCTGGCGGAAATTGCCAGGCAACACGCAGAACTGGAACGCCTGGCGAGAGAGGCCGCGGAGGCGCAGGCGCGCAAGGGCGCAGCGGAGCAAGCGATCCAAGAAGCGGGAATCCTGCTGGCGCAGGGAAATGGCGAGGAGTCGGTACGGTGTTTGCGCTCGGCGTTGGAGCGCGACCCAGGAAACGAAGAGCTGGAATTAGCGCTTCAGAAGGTTGTTGCGGAAGCGGCCAGACAGCAAGCGGAACGGGCGCGGCGGACGCGGGAGGAGGAGGAAGCACGGTCCCGCAAGATGGCGGCAGAGCAGGCGATTGAGGAAGCCATGCAACTGCTGGCGCAGGGCCGGAGCGAGGAGTCGGTAAATTGTGTTCGATTGGCGCTGGAGCGCGATGCGGAGAACAAGGATCTGCAATCGACCCTTGAGTCGATTCAGGCGGAGATCGAGAGGCGCCGCGCAGAGCAGGAGCGATTGGAACGCGAGCGTGCGAAGCGGGAGCAACTTGAAAGAGAGAAGGCTGAGGCTGAGGCAATCGCTCGCAAGGCAGCGGCCAAGCAAGCGATTGAAAAAGCGCAGAAGCTATTCACTAAAGGGAAGAGTGAAGAATCCTTAGAGTGTTTGGCGGCTGCACTGGAACGCGATCCCGGAGACGCAGATCTGCGATCGGCTCAGGAGTCGATACAGGCTGAAGTTGATGCGCAAAGGGCTGAGGAAGCGCGGCTCGCGTGGGAACAGGCCGAACGGGAGCGGGTAGTACGCGAGCTGGCGGAATTCGAAGTCCGAGCACGCAAGGAGGCCGTTGAACGCGCAATCCATGAGGCTCGCAAGTTGCTTTCCGAGGGCCGCGGCGAGGATTGTTTGCGGCCCATTCGAACCGCGCTGGAGCAATATCCCGCAAATGCGGAGATGCAGCAAGCACTCGACACAATGCAGGCGGAAGTCGCCCAATGGCGAGCCGAGCAGGAACGGTTTGAGCTTGAACGGCAGAAGCATGAGCGGATTGCAAAGGAAAGGGCCGAGGCCGAGGCCCGCGCTCGCCAAGCAGCGGCAGAACAAGCCGTCGAGCAAGCTCACATACTCCTCGAGCAGGGACAGGAAGAGGAATGCCTGCAATGCCTCCACAGCGCGCTCGACCAAGATCCTGAGAGCTCCGAACTGCGTTTGTGGCTGGAGTTGATGAGCGCAGACATAGGCGAGCGGCGTGCGGAACGCGGACGTCTGGAGCGCGAACGTCTGGAACTGGAGCGGATTGCAAGAGAGAAGGCGGAGGCTGAAGCGCTTGCTCGCAGGGCGGTGGCTGAACAGGCCATCAAAGAGGCTCGCGGACTGCTGGCTGATGGTGGCGGCCAGAAATCCTTAGAGCGGCTTCGCTCTGCGCTTGAGCAAGACCCATTAAATCAGGATTTGCTCTCCACGCTGGAATCGGTCCAGGAGGAGGTTGCGCATCGGCGCGCTGAGCAGGAGCGACTGGAGAGAGAGCACCTGGAGCGTGAACGGATCGCGAAAGCCAAGGCCGAGACCGAGACTCGCGAACGAGGGGCTGCGGCTGAAAAGGCCATCAAGGAAGCAAAGGAATTGCTGGCCAGGAAGCGCGGCGACGAATCGCTGCAGTGTGTCGTCTCGGCGCTGGGACGCGATCCCGACAACCCGCAACTGCAGTCGGCGGTTCAGTCGATCCAGGCGGAATTGGCCCGCCTGCGCGTCGAACAAGAACGGGTAGAACGCGAACGGCTAGAGCTTGAGCGGATTGCGAAAGAGAAGGCCGCGGCTGAGGCTCGTGCGCGCCGAGCCGCCTCTGAACTGGCAGTCAAAGAGGCGCGCGAATTGTTCGCTCAAGGCCGAGGCGATGAATCGGTGTCGCGGCTTCGCGTGGCGATTGAGGAAGATCCCACAAGCGCGGATTTGCGCTCCACGCTCAATTCCTACCAGGCCGAGATTGCCCGCCAGCGGGCCGAGCAGGAACGGCTGGAGAGGGAACGGGTGGAGCGGGAGCGGCTTGCGAAGGATAAGGCCGAAGCGGAGGCTCGCACTCGAAAGGCCGCGGCTGCAAAGGCAATCAAGGAAGCCAGAGACCTGTTTGCAAAGAAACGCGGTGCCGAGTCGTTGCAGGGCCTGCGCGCTGCATTGGGTCGTGATCCCGAAAACCTGGAGCTGCAATCGGAGCTTCACTCGATTCAGTCGGAAGTGGCGCGCCAGGTTGCCGAACAGAAGCAACAGGAACGCGAGCGGCTTGAGCGTGAGCGGATTGCGGCAGAAAAGGCTGAGGCAGAAGACCGTGCCCGCAAAGAGGCGGCCCGGAACGCGATCATAGAAGCGCGTTCATTGTTGGATCGAGGCCGAAGCGAGGAGTCGCTTCAGAAGATTCGCAGGGCACTCGAGACGGACCCCAAGAACGCTGAATTGCGTTCCACGCTGGATTCGATTGAGGAGGAAGTCGCGCGCCAGCGGGTTGAGCAAAAGAGGCTGGAACGCGAACGAGTTAAGGAGAAGGCGGCGGCGGACGCGGTGGCACGCAAGGCGGAGGCGGAGAAGAAGAAAGCGGATTCCGCGCGGCTTGGTGTTGCATCGGGACCGGCGCCCAGGACGCAGAGGGCTGGTTCCGTCAGCGAGGCTGCTGAAGACCGCAAGCGTGCGATTATGATTGGCGCGATCGCGGCAGGGGTTCTGATTGCCGGCGGGATCGTCTATGTACTGATGCACCTTTCTACGCCACCTCTGCTGGCGGAGGTGACATTCACGGTGGATCCGGCGGATAGCACGCTTAGCGTCGACGGAAATCTGGAGAGTTGCGGAAGTTCGTGCGTGCTGAAGTTGACTCCGGGGCGCCATGCCGTGAAGTTGACTAAGCCGGGTTTTGTCTCGAAAGACATTGAGATCACCGTGGCGAAGCCACCGGAAACAGGCGATCCCGAGAACCTGGTCCTGAAGGCTGAGACACGCCAGCCCCCTGCAGGTGGAGGGACCCCGCCAATGCCATCGCTCGCGATTCTGAGCAGCGTTGACGCCGGCTCGGTTACGTTGGACCGCGATTCGAGGGGAAATTTGCCGGGTCCGCTGGACTTGGGCAAACTTGATCCGGGGCCTCACGAGATCGTTGTTGCCGAGCATGGACAGAAACTTACGATTCAGGCGAGAGTATCCGATGAAGGGGTCCTCAATGTTGATGGAGCCTCCGGGCTCAACCAAGCCGCGGTAATTTCCGTCATCCCGGCTGGAAATGAAGTGTCCATCTACTGCCGCTGCTTAGGGGCAGAGGTTCTGATCGATGGGAGGAAGCCGAAGCAGTGGGGACACGATCGATACAGCTTTGGCACGCATGGCAGAGCGGCATTCAACCTGACAGTGCAGCCAAACGGTAATTACAAACCAATTCCGATTCAGGTTGCCGATGCAAGTCGCGCTGAGATTCATGTGGAGCCATTTGTTCAGATTGCCGCACCTGCGCCCACCAATTCCAATGGCCCAAGCGGCCAGCAGAACCCCAATCTCTCGGGGACGAACTCCAACCCGCCGCTGCAACCGACTCCAGTTCCGCCTACACCGATACCGGCACCGCCTCCGCAGGTTGAGAAAGATCCCGCTGACGTTGAGTGGAGCAACGGCCTCAAGGAATCGAGGGATCTGAATGCACTGCAGAAATTTAGAGAGAGATTCCCCAAAAACCCAAATGCAAGGCTCGCTTATGAGAGGATGGATGATCTCTCTTGGGACGCCATCAAGAACTCTGATAAAGCCGACGAACTGCGAAAGTACGTTGGCGAATTCTCGGATGGTCGGCACGTCTCTGACGCCAATCGTAGGATCCAAGATTTGGCAAAATTGGAACAGGACAGAACAACGCAAAAGACCCTGGAACAGGATCGCAAAGCCGTGAACCAGGCGCTCGAAGACTACCGGTTGGCTTACGAGAGGAAGGACTTGAATGCGCTCTCATTCGTCTGGCCAAGCATTCAACGCAAGCAATATCAGGACTTGTTCGCATCTTGGGACAGAGTCATTGTTACTCTCAAGGGGAAGGAGCCCGTGTTCAATGGAGATGTTGCTACGGTTGCTTGCGAACAGACATTGGAGTTTGTGAAAGGAAAGAACAAGCAGTCACTTCCCAAACAGTCGCGGCTCTTCACGCTCAGAAGATCAAAGGGCGGGTGGATCATTGAAAAAGACAACTAACTCTTCCCGGAGGCAGAAAATGAAAGTTCGGGCTTTGGTTCTGTCAGCTCTCTTCGCCACGGTGGTCTCAGCGACCGCGCAGACATGCTCTAACACTGGTACAACCGACGCGTTGATATGCGCGGTACCGCAGTTGTTCGGACCTGGAGGCCTGCAACTGGGCGCAAACCCAAAACATCAGCCCCACTTCAAAGACTCGTCAATCAAGACGTTCAGCCCGCTGACGGTTTCGATTGGAGAGGAACTCTCCACTCTCCCGCTTGGCTCATCCGGGGCGCCCACCACAGTCGTCTTCGATAGCCAAGGCCACCCGCAAAACGTGGAGGATAGCCTCGGGCCCATCATTACCGAACGAGCGAACGTCATTGGACCGAGGTCGTATAACCTTGGCATCGCGTACCAATACTTCAGCTTTGACAAGGTTGATGGAATTAAGCTCGGTTCGTTTCCGGCGGTGTTGCTTCATGAGCTCGCAGCAAATGAAACCGCCCCGTCAGGATTCGAGCATGATTACATCAACACCAGCAACCATGTACACTTCGCACTGAATCAGACGGTTCTTTATGGAGTGTTCGGTGTGTCCAAGCGCATGGACGCATCGATCGAACTTCCGTTCGAAGCTGCCCAGTTCAGAGTTACATCGACCGCCACAATTGTCAGGACACAACCCTGCGAGCTTGCGCAGGATCCGGGCACTCACGGTGGAGGATGCACGGTTGCTTCGGGTCATGACCCAAATAACTTCGATGTTTGTGGTGAATTTCACTATTTTGTGACGCTTTCGAACCCAACTTCTAATTGTGCGGCTATTTTTAATAGCACGGTCAACTCCTACCCCTCTGGGTCTCGTAGCACTGATGCGATGGGTATTGGCGATCTCATCGTGCGCGGAAAGTATCAGATTATTGCGGGAGAGAAACTGGCTGGCTCCGTGGGAGTAGGCGTCCGAATTCCTACCGGCGACGCCCAAAATTTCCTCGGCTCGGGGGCCTATGGTATTGCCCCATTCGGTGCGATGTCGTATCGGGCCAAGTTTTCCCCCCACTTCAGAATTGGGTACCAATGGAATAGCCATTCTGTCCTGGGCGGCGACCCTACAAATGGAGCGGCTTCGAAGGCCAGCCTCCCACCCGGATTTCTCTATTCGGCGGGCGTTGATTATCGGATTATTAAGAAAAGACTTACGGTCGCCGCGGATTTGATCGGTGAACGAGTATTTGCGGCCAACCGACTGTCTTTGGGCACTTACCCCGATTCTTTCGGCAATGCAATACCGACAATTAAAACTGTACCCGGGGCCGACTACAGTTCTGATGCCATCGCCGTCGGGGCCAAAGTTCGTATTAAGGGCGAACTCCTACTTATCGGTAACATAACGATGAGAGTAGACAATGGAGGACTTCGCGCCAATGTCGTACCGTTGGTAGGTTTGTCATACTCCTTCTAGTAGCTGGATGGACAAGTCGGTCGCGTTTCAGCTGGTTTATGGGTTTGTTCATCGACTTTTCCTCGGATGGCAGAGGACGCAGAGGCCTGTCGGTCGCTCTGTCGTCTTCTGCTTCTGAAGCTTGCCCCGGCCATCCACGAATGTCCCGGGAAACACGATGGCCACCGCAGCGAAGTGGAAGATTGGAAATCCGTTCCCGTCACTGATGTCGAGAATTCGCTTCATCATTGGAAATTCGCCTCTCTCATCAACCTCGCAAAGAGATGACAGAACCGCTATTTTGGGCAGTGAAAGCGTCAGTAGTTGTCCTTTCTGCGAACGCTAACTATCCCGCCGAGCAGTGATCATAGGTCGACACCGAGACTTCTTTCAATTCGTTTATTTGCATCGCATCGTGACTTCAGGTCTTACCGCGGCTTGCGATACTCGTACCCTGAGGATAAGCTCGCGCCATATCCTGGTTCTTTTCGAGACACAGGTCGTGCGCTCTTGCTGCCCATGGGATGAGCTGTATTTTGTAGCGTTCTGCCTCGAATTGAGTGGAGAGATACGACTGCGCTAGCGGAACTGCCCGTTGCCGAAGCAAGAGCTGCGCACCAGCGACGTCCAACTCCGGACGCTCGATCTCCTTGCCCGGCAGTTGAACAATACCCTGGGCGTCGGAGATGTCTGGTACCCGGCAAATGGCTTCGGGGTGCCCACGCTGAATTGCTGGTAGGTGAACTTTGGGCCCGGGTGCGTGGTCACTTGCGGCGCCATTTGCCTCGAGGCAGGCGCAGCGTAGTCGACCGCAGAGACTTGCGGCTTGTTCGCCTCATGGGAGGGAGGCATATCGGCTGAAGTGAGGGCTGAGCACCTTAGCGATGAGAACTGACACAAGTGAGCAACGAGAACGGCAAGTTACCAACTTCTGAAAATAGTCTTGCGGATTTGCTCCTAAGGCCGAAGGAGGAGATTCTGTAAGTTATTGATTATTTGGTGGACCTGATCGGGATCGAAC
>JANXQR010000728.1 GCA_025353435.1 Acidobacteriota bacterium
ATCCCCGACGAAGTCAGGATGCTGATGTCCGTACGCAGCTACGACGAAAAGGTGCGGAACCACCTTCTTGAATCGATCAAACGTCAGTTGGACGCCGAGGCTGCGGCAGCGGATGCGCCGTCTCCTCCATCCATTAAGGTCACTCCAGGTGCTGAAGCCGTCTACAACGATCCTCAGCTAACTGCGCGCCTCGTCGAGGCGCTACGCCAGAACCTGGGAGCCGAAAGCGTGATTGAAATGCCAGCAAAAATGACATCTGAAGATTTTTCGGAATACGGACGTGCCGGCGTACCTTCCGTGCTCCTGCACTTCGGAGCGGTGAGCCCGGCAACTCTCGCAAGCGGCGCAAAAGTCCCTGATCTTCACTCCCCACAATGGTTTCCTGAACTCGAACCAACTCTACGATCCCTGGTGGCAGCGGAAGTAGTGATGCTCACGGACCTGCTCGCAGCAAATGGGAATTTACCAAATAACTGAATATCGCTGCGGTGGGCGGGTGGCCCCGGTCCCGATAACATTCCCACCCACGCCGAGGGTGCCCGGTCCCGATAACGTTCCCACTCACGCTGAGGGTGCCCCCGGTCCCTCGCATTTGGGGACCGGGGATATCGATGCCGTCGTGGTCGAGTGACCGCCGACAGTTATGGATCGGCCTTTGTGTCAGGGCACGACTTCACAGGCTGCTGAATAACTCGCTCGGGCGGTAAGCCGGGGATTCATCACGTATACCGGTGATTTATCCCCGGTATAACCTCCGCAGAATCAGCGCTCGCTCGGACTCTATCCCACTATGCCGCGGACTAAAATAGCCGTGGCGCAAAGTCGTGCAGATAGTCGCGCCAGTTATTCCACGCATGAAATCCCTCGCTGGGATGATACTCGGGGCTGTATCCATACTTCTTCACCAGGTCCATCGTCGGCCCGTTATTGGGCATCGCGATATCTAGCTTCCCCACCCCGAACCAGAACAACTTTACCTTGCTCTTCTCCGGGCTCTGCAGCGACACCATCTGCTTCTGCTCAAACTCCGTGCGCACCTGCGGAAACCATCCCGAACTGAACACACCAACATAAGCAAAGTATCCGGGATGAGTAACAGCCACATTCAGAGTCTGTACGCCACCCATTGAGAGGCCGGCAAGCGCCCGATGCTCCGCGTCGGCAATCACGCGATAATGTCCTTCCACGTAAGGGATAACATCGTTCATCAGATCGTTCGAAAACGGATCGGCAGCCACATCGGCGCCCATCGAACGCATATTCATCTGCGTACTCACATGCCCGGCCGGCATCACCACAATCATGGGCTTCGCTGTCCCCTCCGCGATCAGGTTGTCGAGGATGAAGTTGGCGCGGCCCACTGAAGTCCAGCAATCATCCGAGTCCCCTCCGCCATGCAGCAGATAGAACACCGGATAGGTCCCCTTGCCTTGCTCGTATCCCGGCGGGAGATAGATATGCATGCGGCGCATTGTGCTCAGCGTTTTCGATTGGTAGTAAACCACGGCCACATTCCCGTGTGGCACGTCCTTCACATCGGTGAAGTTACCCGGAATCACAAACAGGCTGCGCACCGACGACAACGATTCGCTCGACGCCGCGTTCTTGGGGTCGTTCGTGCTTACGCCATCAACCGTGAATGTGTACCGATAAGCCCCGGCGGGATACGGCCCCACCGTAGTCGACCAGATACCGTCTTCGGCCTTGGTCATCGCCACGCCCTTCATCGCCGCCATGACGTGTTCCTGCGTTGCCCCGGCAACCGACTCTTCGCCCTCCGAACTCAGCTTCACGTCCTTGGCATCGGGCGCCCACAAACGAAACATGACAGTCCCATCCGGGTGCACCTCGGGTGAGATGAGGTTCGTATTCGGTGTAACCGGAAACACTGGCATGGGTGGCGCGGCCGGCGCTGGCGCAGCCTGCTGCGATCCGGCAACCCTGCCCGTAAGTGAATACAATGCGCCAAATGTCAGGGTCAGCAACAATGCAGACCTGTTGACTCTCATGCTTGGTCTCCTCTATCAAAATCCATCGTCCATGCGACCTCCAAAGGTACCACCTCACTGCGGTTCAGGTAAGCGGCTGAAAGCGGAAATCCGCAAAGGAATTCTGCCGCGCACTTCGCGCTCGAACATTCCAGCAGCGCCACTCGTCACTCAATTCAACCGGCTCGTCCAAATTGCATGGCGCCTCTCCGCTTGAAACCTTATGCTTGGCCTTCACCTGAGAGGGCTTCCACTTGCAAGCACGAACGCATTTTCACCAATCCTTTCTCCTTCTATTGTTCGCCACCTGCGCTTTCTCACAGAACTCCCCCATGTTCCGAAACGATCTTGCCCACTCCGGCATTTACGCAGGCGCCGGCGTGCCAAAACTCACCGATGTTAAGTGGACCTTTCACACCCACGGTGAAGTCGTCTCGTCGCCCGCCATCGTCGACGGCGTCGTCTATGTCGGCAGCAATGACGGCAACCTTTACGCCATTGACCAGGAGACCGGCGCCAAAAAGTGGGCATTCGCCACCCAAGGGCGCATCCCCTCGTCGCCCGCCGTTGACCACGGCCTGGTCTACTTTGGCAGCTACGACGGCAATTTCTACGCAGTCGACACAGCCACCGGAAAGCTGCGCTGGAAGTTCGCCAACGCCGGCGAGCGGCGTTTCACGGCAACCCATTTGCATGGCTCCATCCCCGCCGCCGAAGCCATGCCCGATCCCTTCGACGTCTATCTCTCTTCGCCGGCTCTCTGGAGTGGCGCTGTCTACTTTGGCAGCGGCGACGGCAACGTCTACTCGCTCGACGCCGCCACCGGCACCCTCAAGTGGAAGTTCCACACCGGCGACGTGGTGCACGCATCGCCCGCCATCGCCGATGGAAAGCTCTACATTGGCAGCTGGGACAGCTTCTTCTACGCCCTCGACGCCGCCAGCGGAAAAGAGCTGTGGCGCTTCAAAACCGGCGAAGATCCCGACACTCACAACCAGGTCGGCATCCAGTCTTCAGCCACTGTGGCGAATGGAATGGTCTACTTCGGCTGCCGCGATTCGAACTTCTACGCCCTCGACGGGGCGACAGGAGCGAAGCGCTGGACCTTCAACAACAAGGGCTCCTGGGTGATTGTTTCGCCCGTGGTGCAGGCGGGCAAGGTCTACTTCGCTACTTCTGATACCGCGCTGCTGCATATCCTCGACGCGCAGACTGGGGCGCCGGTTGATTCTCTCAAGTTTCACTGGCCCATCTTTGCTTCGCCCGCGATTGCAGGCAACACACTCTACCTTGCCGGACAGGACGGCAAGCTGGCGGCAGTCGATCTGGCTACCCGGAAGGTTGCCTGGGAGTTCCAGTCGGATGGGTCCAAGTCGAACCTTGCTTCGTTTGCCAAGGCAGACGGAAACCCGAATTATGAGGTTGTCTTCAGCTCGAATTTCTATGATGACCTCCAGGTTGGCGTTGCCAAGTTGCGCGCCGTGGGTAGTTTCAACTCTTCGCCGGTGATTTCCGTGAAGGTTCTCTACATCGGAAGCGCCGATGGGAACCTTTACGCGCTGGAATAAGCACCGGATTTGGTGAAAAACGCACTTTCATGTGCAAATAAAAAAACGGTCAAGTTAATTAGTTTCATTCGATTGCACACCGAAAAGGGGGGAATTTTGGCTGAATGTGATTTGGATCACGTTGAATAGTGAACGGTGCGCGGTGAACAGAAAGTCGACGGGACCGGGTGCGGGTGTGACTTGCGAGGGTGGCGGATTGTGGGTGCATGGCTGCTCCTGACTTGGCTGAAATGGAAACGCCCGCCGAATTGGCGGGCGTTGCTTTTTTGTCTCTATTTCAATGATAGCTGGTTCGACTAATTAATAATGGATTTTCCAATATATTTATCTTGTTTGTTATGTTCATGTTGCAACGATTTCCACAGGTTTGGCACTTGACAACTTTTTGAGTGCGGTCGAAAAGCGGCTGAACCTGCCTTCGCTGACATGATCACCGGGGTTGGTTTTCGGTGGGCCTTGTTTCACTTCCCCGATAGCGGGTGAAACGGGCCCGTGAACTGCCTGGTGAGGAGAACGGACCAGAAGCCGTTATTCGGGATTCTGTCCTGCAGGCCAAACTGCTTTCGGTAGCTGGTCTCTAATGATGTGCCCTTCCAGGATGCAATCAGGGCTCCGCTGTAGCGAAGTACGCGGTTGCCTGAACATCCGTAGAGTCCCCAGGAGTAGGTGTAGGCGGGGCCTTCACGCAGCGCGAGGCGAAGGCCATGGTGTTTGAAGAGGGGCTGTTGGGTGTAGATCTGGGAATAGAGCGCGGAGCCCGTGGGCAGGTTGGACTTGACCAGGGTGTAGGCGTCTTCAGATACGAAGAGCGGTATCCGTTTTATTGAGGTTCCGTAGATCAGATTTTCGATGACAAACCAGTCTTTGCTTCCGGTTTTGACCATGGGCAGGATCCAACGCTGTCCGCTGGCCGTGAGGAACAGGGAGTGATTTTCGCGTTGCAAGAGGGGCAATTTATAGAGCAGGCCGGCCTGCCAGCTAGGGGTGGCGGACGGAATGTCGGTGGTGGACCAGCCGAAGGCGCTGAGGCTGTCTCCGCGCAAAAACTGGTTGTTGACGCTCATGGTCATCTTGTTCTGGAAGTCGGGCCCTTTGCCGAATTTGCTTCCAAGGATCAACTGAAACGTGTTGGCGTAGCCGCCAGTGAGGGTGACGGACCAGGTTGGCTCCGGCTTGTCTTGATCCGGCTTGCCTTGCCTTGCGGCGGTGAGCATGGTTTGTGACTGAGCCACAGAGCACAGGGCGACCAAGGTGAGTACGACGGAGTATTTCGACATTCCCGAACAGCCTCTCTTTGCCGATCGTCACCCGACGAGATTTGCGGGCGAATGCATCGGTAATCGGGAGAGGGCGCGATGCGGCATGAAGCCGCGACGCCCTTTCTCCGGCGATTGGAGGCTGAATGCCTCTGGCATGCTTATCGGTTATTTGGCGAAATAGTTGAGGGTTGGGGGGGCGTGGGCAGCATGAGCGAGGGAAATGTCCGGGCCTGAAGGCCGCGTAAATGCGCCGTTATTCAGGGGGTTGAAAACCCCCTGCTCCCTCCGGGTTCCCCGATCTAAGGCGGACAGTACCTCAGGGGCCAAAGCCCCACATTTTTATTGATCTAAGCGGCACGACTAAAGTCGTGCCCTGACGCGTTTCATCGCTCCAGACAAGTTAGTCTGCGGGCTGTCAGGCGCCGAATTGGCGGAGGTGGTGGTCGAGGTGCTTGTACATCAGGATGGCCCACTCCTGCGGGGTCATTTTGCCGAAGAAGGCGTGGGGATGCGCGGTGCAGACGGCGGGGCCACCGGCGGCAAAGCGGTCGATGATGCCGGTCAGACGCTCCTTCTCTTTGGCCAGGTCGCGCTCGTCATCAATCACAAGGCTCTTGGCCGTGGGGGAATTCTTGCGCATGGGTTCATCGTCCTTGAGCGCCATCGGCTTGATGATGCCGCCAATCAGGCGGCCAATCAGCACCCGTGGAGGCATGCTGTCGCCGACCGCAGTCTCAAAACCACCCGTGCAGTGCGCCATTGCCTGCGCTGCGGTCATGGTGCCCCACTGCGCCGCGCTGTCCGGTTTGAGGTTCGCGACGCGGGTCTTCACTTCCTGCACGGTTGATGGTTCAAAGAGGTTTTTCATCAAAGACAGTGTAACGGCTGTTTGGACGATTACCCCGGGTTGAAGTTGGGGGAAGTTGCGACCGGGATGGCGAGATGCACGCCCCGGTGCTTTTTGAAGGAGTGGAGGTCGATGGCCATGCCGAGGTGTTTCTCGTGCTGGAGGTCGACGAATCCGCGTACTGCGCGAACTTGCTGACGACCAGCGGGCCCGCGCGCAACGTCCTGGACCGCGTCCCGTTTTCCCGGATTCGGGTGTTGGACCCGGAGGATTACCGTGCGCGGGTAGCGTCAACCCGGACTGCTGCATCGTTCGTGGGCCCTGCATCCGCAGTCGCATAAGAAGGAAAACGAATCACAAAGCAAAGCCCCCGGTTGGACCCGGGGGCTTCGGTGTTGGTGATTCGGATTTAGAGATGGTTAGAGCCGCTCCCTGGTCCCCGAAAGCTAGGGACCGGGGGCACCCACTTTCATACTCCCGCGTTCATACTTCTCGCACCCAGGTTCGTTCTCCTCGCGCGGGTTACGCGCTGTAGAGGAGGATGCCGGCGGGTTTTTCTTCGGTGGTTGCTGTGTCGTCGGCGCTGACAGGGCGATAGTAGAGCTCGTTGTTGTTGAGATACACCTCTAAGAACGCCGGGCGATCGTTGATCTTGCCGGCGATCAAGGCCTCCGACAACGGGTCTTCGACGTAGCGCTGCAGGGCACGGCGTAACGGACGTGCTCCGTAGCTGCGGTCGATGAGCGTCTTGTCGAGGATCCACTTCTTGGCATCCTCGGTGACGGAGATGGTGATTGCCTTCTGCGCGAGGTTGGCGTTGAGGCTCTGGACGAGCAGCTCGACGATCTGGATGAGGTCGGCATCGTTGAGCGACTGGAAGAGGATGACCTCGTCGAGGCGGTTGAG
>JANXQR010000760.1 GCA_025353435.1 Acidobacteriota bacterium
GGAGGCGGTAGCGGAGTTCGTCGCGAACCTGGGCGAAGCGTTCGGCCTTGGCAGCCTGGCGCTTGAGCGAGTTCATCTGCTTGGTGACTTCCTCGAAGATGTCGTCGATGCGGGCGAGGTTCTGCTTGGCGGATTCGAGGCGGAGTTCGGCGAGGCGCTTCTTGGTCTTGAAGCGGGTGATGCCGGCGGCTTCCTCAATAATGGCGCGGCGGTCGTGGGGTTTCGAGCTGAGCAACTGGCCGATGCGCTCCTGGCCGATGATGGCGTAGGACTCCGGGCCGAGGCCGGTGCCCATGAAGATGTCTTGAATGTCGCGCAGGCGGCAGAGCTTGCCGTTGAGCAGGTACTCGCTTTCGCCGGTGCGGAAGAGGCGGCGGGTGATGACGATTTCTCCACGCTGGATGGTGCGCTGAAATTTGCGGCGGCGGATTTTCAGCACGACGGCCTGAGGGCCTTCTTGACTCGCCTGCGCGGCGGGCGGCACCTGCGGTGCGGCTGACTGCGCCTGCGGCGCCTCCATTTGTGGCAGGAGCGAGCTTTGATCGTCTTCCAAAACTTGGCCGGGCTGCTCGTTGGCTACCATCTCTTCGGCTTCAGCGGCCTTCAGGCGGCGGTACTCGTCTTCGTCCCAATCGGTGGGAAGGTCGTTGTCGATGGTTATCTCGGACTCGACCGGGATGGGGCCGTCGTAGGCGTCGGGGTCAACCATGGTGAGGGTGACTTCCGCCATGCCGAGAGCTTTGCGGTCGCGGGTGCCGGCGAAGATGACGTCGGCCATCTGGGTGCCGCGCAGGGACTTGGCGCTCTGCTCGCCGAGGACCCAACTCACGCCGTCGAGGATATTGGACTTGCCGCACCCGTTGGGGCCCACCACCACGGCCATTCCGGTACCGGCCACGGTAAGTTCCGTGCGGTCACAGAAGCTTTTAAAGCCGAGGATGTGGATTTTCTTCAGTTTCAGCATGTCGACTCCCTGGGATGGCGTGGCCGTTTTAATCAGCTATTTCAGGCAACTGGTATCGGATATTGCACGGAGATGAAGATTGCCTTTCGTTCTGACTTTACGGAGCGGGGGAGGCAGGGGTCAACATGCCGGAAGGCGGTTCCTGTGGATAAAAGCGGTCGGAACCGAGATTAGGGAGAAATACCGCTGACTTAGGGTTCTCATGCGGTTTTTGCCGGAATTTGTGGCTAGTTATCAACAGGTAGAGAGGCCGGCGGCGCATGCGAGTGGTTACCGTCGCGGATGGGTGCATGGGCAGTTTGGCGACGTCTCAGGATAGCAAGCAAGTGCCTTAGTTCGTGCGGGTTCAAGACGATCTTTCAAGTTTTTGATGAGTTATGGATCGGCGTTCTCATTGAGGACGTGATCATGGAAACCCCTGAATGTTGGTGACAACGAACAATGGGCAATCCCCACCATCATTGTAAATTCTGGCCGATTGCAACGAATGGGGGTGGAAGCTTAAGCTCGGTTTTGGACCTGCAAAAGATTGAATTTTGATCGCCATCCTTCAACGCAAACCTGCCAACGCAACCCTGCAACGAACCCCAGCTATGAAACAAAAATCAAGGAGCAGCACCAATGTCTGAAGCCACGCCAAAGACCCCCGGACCGCCCATAGTCGACGATCAGAACGCAATGTTAGGCGAACCGAAGTGCCCGGTGTCCCACGACGCCCGCAAGCCCACGACGGGTGGGGCGCGAACGACCGCCGACTGGTGGCCCGATCAACTGGACCTGAAGATCCTGCACCAGCACTCGCCGCTTTCCAACCCCATGGGCGAGGAGTTCAACTACGCCAAGGAGTTCAAGAGCCTCGACCTGAAGGCAGTGATCAAGGACCTGCATGCGCTGATGACGACGTCTCAGGAGTGGTGGCCGGCGGACTACGGCCACTATGGGCCATTTTTCATTCGCATGGCGTGGCACAGTGCGGGTACGTATCGTATTGCCGATGGCCGCGGCGGGGCGGGCAATGGAACGCAGCGGTTCGCTCCTCTCAACAGCTGGCCTGACAACGTAAGCCTGGACAAAGCGCCACGTTGCCGGCCAGGATCATCAAGTCGGCCCAGGAGATTTTCCGCCCGT
>JANXQR010000774.1 GCA_025353435.1 Acidobacteriota bacterium
GGACTCGGACTCTCCATCGCGGCCAAAATCGTGCAGGAACACGGCGGCTCCATTCGTGCGGAAAGTAATGCTCCCAAGGGCGCGCGCTTTTTGCTGAGAATTCCGCTGATGGAAAACTCTGCACCGCTCGCCACTGAAGCCGAGCCCGCGGAATCCCTAAAGGAAATGCGTTCATGAATCATGTTCTGGTCGTGGATGATGAAGCGGAAATTCGCTCGTCGCTCGAAGAGATTCTTCGCGAGGAAGGCTACGGCGTTGCCACCGCCGCCACTGCTGCAGAGGCCAAAGTCCGCATTGAAGATGCCCCCTACGATGTGGTACTGCTCGACATCTGGCTGCCCGATCGCGATGGCCTCGATGTGCTGAGCGAGATCCACCATCTGCCCCGTGAAAGCCGTCCTGAGGTTGTCATCATCAGCGGCCACGGCACCATTGAGACAGCCGTCAAAGCTACCAAACTCGGCGCGTACGACTTCCTCGAAAAGCCCCTCTCGCTCGATCGCACCCTCATCGTGCTCAAGAACGCCGTCGAAGCACGCCGCCTGCGTACCGAGAACCTCGAGTTCAAGCGCCAGTTCAGCGTCAACTCCGTGCTCACCGGCGAAAGCGTGCCGCTCAAAGCCCTTCGCCAGCAGATCCGTTTAATGGCGCCCACCAACGGCCGTGTGCTCATCTACGGCGAGTCGGGCACCGGCAAAGAACTCATCGCGCGCGCCATCCATGCCGAAAGCCTGCGCCGTGATCGCGTCTTTGTGGAATTGAATTGCGCGGCCATTCCGGAAGCCCATATTGAGGCGGAACTCTTCGGTTATCGCCACGGTGCTCAACCAGGCGGCCCGCCCGAGCAGCGCGGCACCCTCGAACGCGCCGATGGCGGGACACTTTTTCTCGACGAAGTCGGCGACATGAGCCTCAAGACGCAGTCCAAGGTCCTCAGCGCACTGGACGATCAGCTCTTCACACCGGTCGGCGGCACACAGCCGCTGCGCGTTGACGTCCGCCTCATCGCCTCCACCAACAAGGACCTCGAAGAAGAGATCGCCAAAGGTAATTTCCGTGAGGACCTCTTCTATCGCCTCAACGTGGGTCCGTTTTTCGTTCCGCCCCTGCGCGAACGCAAGCAGGACATCCCCGTCCTCGCGCGCGAATTTCTCGCCGACTTTGGCCGCCAATACGGCCGCCCGCGCATGGAAATCGCCGACGAAGCCCTCGAGGCACTCGGCCAGTATCAGTGGCCCGGCAATGTGCGCGAACTCAAAAACGTTGTCGAACGCGTGCTCATCCTCAACCCGCGCGCGCTACGCATTGAGCGCAAACACTTGCCCCCTCTGACCCACAAGTCGCACCGATCGATTGAGGATTTTTCGACTCTGCAACAGGCCCGCGACGCCTACGAGCGCGACTACATCCTGAAGAAAATTGAAGAAGCGCGCAATAATGTAAGCCGCGCCGCGGAAATGCTCGGCCTCGAACGAAGCCACCTTTACCGGAAAATGAAGACCCTCGGCATCAGCGTGCGGGAGTAAACAGCAACCCCTGCAAACTCAGCCGAACCAGGATCTGGATCGTCCTCTTCCGCAGGCCCGACACGGTAACCGTTCGATGCTCTCGATCGTCGTCGCCACGCCCTGTATCGTTGATCACTTCGCGCCACCAAAGGAACAGACGCATGGCTTCTGCGCGCAATATCGCGTTGCGCGCCCCCGACTGGCTTTCAGCAACCCGCTCACAACTGCGCGCCAGTTGAGCGTCAGAGAAATGCCAGAAGTCAGGCGCCAGGTTCGGTTGCAGGAACACATATTCCGTCATCCTTCGCTGGTACAGCGTCCCAATCTCGTTTCCCAGGTTCAATCCAATCTCCAACCGACGTCTGAAAACCGCCTCTGACGGCAGTATCGACACTTTGCTGCGAAAGTATTGTGCCGGACCCGAGGCATCGCAGTGATCGCCGTCGCCGCTGTCCGAAAGCGAACAGAATTCCCATAAACGAACACGGAAGGCGCCGCGATCATGGAATGCGGAATTCCATTCCTTCAATCAAATCAACGGCATATCTGCTTCCGGGCCCACACTCGTTTTGGCGCGCTTATTGCTCCCATTTTCAAGTCAACTTCATCTCAGGAGAGCCCGATGGCCTACTTTGAACGGATGCGCGATCAGGTTGCGGGCGTATTCAGCCCCGAAATCATGCAGCAGCGAGCAGCGGCAGGATGGCAGATGGTCTCCATCGAGTGGCGTCGCGAGCTGCCCGACTCCGAAGCACCCAGCGAGATGGCGACAGCCGAGGAGATCCCCTTCGGACTCCGCATCTCTGACGATTGCAAAAGGCTGGAAGTTGACCCGGCCGAGAACCAGGTCCTGCTCCTCATGATGGACCTGCTCGCTCAGGATTTTTCCTACTCGAGCATCGTCAGCGACCTGAATGAAAAGGGCTTCCGCACCCGCGACGGCCGCCCCTGGAGCCGCATCGCCGTCTTCAATATGATGCCCCGCCTCATCGAAGTCGGCCCCCGCATTTTCTCCAGCGACGAGTGGGAACAGCGCCGCCTGAAGTTCGCCCAGCGCCAACATCCGGAAAAGTAAGGCCGCAATTGCCTATGCGGCAGCGCTCTCACATAGCGGTTTGATCTTGGCGCGCTTTCTCTTTGAAGCGATCCAAAGGTCATGCTGCGCCTGGAGTCGGAGCCACAAATCCGCGTCCGTACTGAAGGCTTCCGAGAGACGTAGTGCCATATCAGCCGAAACTCCGGCCTTTCCGTTAAGTACTCGCGATAATGCCGGCCGCGTAATACCAATGTGCTTTGCCACTTCAGTCACCGAGCGATCCTGCAGGTAGTAAGCCAGAATCTTACCGGGGTGAGCAGGATTGTGCATGCGCATTTCTACCTCCTTAGTGGTAATCCTGATAGTCGACAAGAATCGCATCTTCAACTTCGAAGGCAAAAGTCAATCTCCAATTGCCGTTCACTGTCACCGTCCAATGCCCCGCCATATTTCCTTTCAACGGATGCAGTTGCCAACCCGGAACTCCCATGTGCTCTGGTCTTGTCGAGGCATTCAGAAGGGTTAACTGGTCGTTTAATCGCGTGGCATGAGCCGGTTGAATTCCCGCCTTTGAGCCGGTCAGAAAAAATCGCTCGATCCCCTTGTGCCGAAAACTGCGGATCATACGTTAAGTGTACCGCGTAACGCTACGCTATACAGAGAGAAAATCTTCGTCCATGCTACTTCTTAAAAATCGGCCCGATAGATCCAGGGTTGTCCCCCATCTGCGGATCAATCCGGAAATCCCACACCGTCTGGCTGATATCCGACGAAGAATAAATCTCCACCAGCGCATACTCGCCAATCAGCAACGGCTTGTTTGGCGTCAGCTTCAGCCAATGCTTGCCCGGCACCACTTCAACCTTGGTCGGGATGATGTCCTCATCCTGCGAAATGGTTCCGTCGTGCCCGATGCGGATCGCGCCCACAACCCGAACCGCACGCCGCTCATCCACCTTCACAATCGCAAATCCTGACTGCGCTGAGTGTGCCCCGTGCTTGTGGTTTGCGGCATCTTTCGCTCCGCCGGTGTCCACCGTCATCGCGTGCGAAACCACCTGCTCCGCATGGTCCGTCACATTCAACGACAAATAAATCGGAGGGTCGTTCACATGCAGATGAACCTTGGCATGTGCTCCCGGCAACTCGATCGCCGCCCGCGCCGCCGCCAGCGGATTCAGCGTGCTCAGCCCGCGATGCGTCTTTGCATCCAGTGCCAGCTCATTCGGCGGCAACTCCACCAGCATCGACGTTCCCTCGTATGTGTCCAGCGCGAACACGCTATCCTCATCCGGCAACTCCAGGCCCTTGGCCACCTCCGGCATCCGCGCTCCCTGCTCCTCGCGCGCTGCCGCCTCTTCCTTGTCGATCGTCTCCGCCTCCTTCATGGCCGTTGACGCATCCTCGGCCACCGGCGCCGTGTGATCGCGCTCCCACTTCCGCGTCGCGTCCCAGTCAATCAACTCGCCCGGCAGCTCCTCCCAGTCCCCCGCGCGCTCCACCGAGATGTAACGCACCCGGTCGCCCACCACCTCGTACTTGCGGACAAGCTGATACGTCCCATCCTTCAAAATCAGCCGATGGTTCGCCCCCGCCGCATTCCCCGGCTTCAGCGGCAGCGGCTTCGAGTTGGGATTCTGGTTCGGATTCTGCTGCCCCGCAACCCCCGCCGCCAGCAGAAAGCCCCCCAGCAGCAAGCTCGGCCAGCGCGCGCCTTGCCCCGCCCGTCGCCGCCCACAAAACCAATCCATCATCGTGTCCCCGTTGAGCCCTCACATTTTAGACGAACCACGGCCCAACCCGTTGGCTCCCTTTGTCGCCTCCTTATTCATCCACCGTTCCATCCGACCACTTTCGCACCGGGACCAGGAAGGTAGTAAAGTGCCCCGAACTGTCGTCAAACGCGAAGATTGGAGCGCCTTCCAGATTTGCGCCCCAAGTTTCAGGCCCTGCCTGCGAAACAAAAAACATCAGGTGCGGATGCCAGTGTCCGTCGTGGGAGTTCAGGTATCCCTGCTTCGACAGCATGTAGCACATTGCTCCTGGCTCCATTGCCGGCAACTCCTTGCTTTCGATTGCCGCTGTCATGGCCTCAACCATCTGAGCCTTGGTGCGTCCAGCCAATATCAGCTCCGTCCGCTTGATTGTGCGCTTGAGGTACGACCGTGCCGATGCCGCATTCAGGCAAAGCGGGGCGCGCAACTTGGGATTCCAAAAGTCCGCGTCTTCGGTGGGAGACATCCACGATCGTTCCACGATGCACACAAACCCGTTCTTTCCATGAGCCCCGGTTTCGTAACCGTGGCGTCCTAGAATCATCACCTCTGCATCCCGCGAGATCGACTCGGGAGCGGCAGTCCGCGCCAATGCAATTTCCTCATTTCGATCGGCAATCAGGTATTGCTCAACAGGAGCCATGTTCGGGTAAAGCACCTTGGCATCCTGTGCCAACGCGAGCCACCCGGACCCCAGCAAAACAACCGCTGCGATGCGCCTTATTGCGATCCTGCCGGACTTCACTCTCTGCATGGTCTCTTCTCCTCCCGAGGATGCGTTGATATCAACGCAAATCAGTGTGCCACACTCGGTCAAGGTTGTTGAGCATTTCTTTCGTCAGGCGGACTGCCGGAGCACGAAACGGTTTATGAAACCGCAGGGCATCGCCAGGATGGCGGATTTGAAACGTATCCCCGGCGGGTGGCCACTGTCTCGGTGACGTCTTCCGACCCAGATGGGGGTGCCACCGGTCCCTCGCATTTGGGGACCGGTGATGACGGTACGATGTGAAGAATGAGCTCATGACACATTCGGCAGCTTGTGCAGCCAACTCAGGTTTCTCGCCATCCCGTTCTACCAGCTAAGAAAGAGAAGCTGAACTTTGGGGCAAAACTGCGGGTCGCCCCGTATCACCGCCAACGCGGAAAAATCGAAGTCACCCCCCAATCCTCTTGCCTTCCCCCTAACTAACTTCCTTCACCGTAATCTCATACTTGAAGTTATCCGGATCGAACGGATCAACCCGTCCCCCCGCCGTCTCCGCCTGCGGATACATAAAATACACAACCGGCTTACCGGCCGATCCGGGCAGCGCCACATCATGGGCATAGTTGAAAGCCATCCAATTCATCTCCCACGATCCAAACAACGAATGGCGCGCCCGCGACACAATCTCATCGCTCAACGGACGATTTCCGGGTGCTTCTTCCAAGGCCACTTTCCTCACATCGGCCGGGTCCACCGGCACCCATCCATGCTCGCGCAGGTACACTTCCACGCGGCAGTGCTGTCCCTTCGTTGCCTTATCGGTGGCCAGCCCAAGGCTCTTGTAGCCCAGCTCCGATTTTGCAATCCGCAACCCGTAAACATGCCGCGCCGGCAAGCCCACCGCCCGCGCCAGCCCTACATAAAGAGCATTCAGGTCGGCGCATTTACCGCCCAGATCGCCTGACTCCAGCATGAACCGAATGTCGCCGCGCCCGCAGCCACGCACCTTGGGATCGCGAAACGTATGCTCCACCACCCACTCGTAAATGGCCCGCGCCTTCTCCATGTCCGTGTTCGCGCCCGCGGTCGCCGTCAGCGCCGTCTGCTTGACGATCCCATCAACCGGCAC
>JANXQR010000782.1 GCA_025353435.1 Acidobacteriota bacterium
AACACTTTTCAGTGAAAAGTGAAGAGGGAAAAGTGAAAAGGGAACAGAGGACCCGGTTTAACCAGCAATCGCCCTGGCTGGTTGGCTGCAATTCGAGTTTATGAATGATGCTCATGGCTGTCTCCTTCCCGCAGTGCAAGATTGAGGCCCCAATAAAAACGCCCGCCGGGTTGGCGGGCGTTCCTATTTATGACCTAATTCAATGATAGCAAGTTCGAACAATTAATAATGGATTTTCAAATATTTCTATTTCGTTTGGAATGTGCTTGTTGCAACGATTTCCACAGGTTGGGCACTTGACAACTTTTCAGAGGACCGCAATCGAGGGTGCGGATTTTAATTCCGGAGATGGACGGGGAATGAATGGGTCGCAAACTTTTGGGGTGCCCGTTGACTGACACCGGAAGCCCGGCTATTCTCGCACCTGAGAACAACCTCCTGCTTGTCGAAGCTTGGACGCCGGTGGTGTTGCTCCGGAGGTTTCAAATGGGTCTTCAGCGCATTACGGGGCTGGTGGTCGCCGGTTCCCTTCTGTTTTCGCCTTCATTGATGTTCGCGGACTATACGTACCAGGAGACGACGCAGATCACGGGCGGCTCCATGGTGCAGATGATGAAGATGGTGGGGAGGTTCAGTTCGCAGGCCCGCAAGGCCGGGGACCCTGTAGTGTCGACTGTCTACATCAAGGGCAACCGGATGGCTAAGGTTTCGGCGGACAATATCGAAATCATCGATTTGGACAAGGAGGCCATCACCCACATCGATACGGTGAAGCACACATACACGGTGATGACGTTCCAGGAGATGCGGGACCAGATGGCAAAGGCGATGGAGGAGGCCAAGAAGCGGCCTGCGGCCGAGCCGGCGGCCCCGACGGAGAAGAAACCCGATGATGTGAAGATGAGCTTTGATGTGAAGGTGCGAAACACGGGTGTGGAGAAACAGGTGAGCGGGTTGTCGGCGCATGAAGCGATCATGACGATGACGATGAAAGCCACCGACCAGACGACGCAGCAATCGGGGAATATGGCTGTGACGAACGACATGTGGCTTGTGCCGGAGATTCCGGGCTACGACCAGGTGCGGGAGTTCTACAAGCGCATGGGCGAGAAGATGGGATCGGTTATGGCAGGGACGGGCAGGGACATGAGTGCGATGCTGGCGCAGAACCCGGGCGCGACGGTGGCGATGGCGGACATGGCCAAGGAGATGGAAAAGATCAAGGGCGTGCCGGTGATGCAGATTATGCGGATGGGCATGTCGGCGGACGGGAAGCCGATTCCGGCAGCTTCAGAAGCGCCACTGCCGCCGGACAACTCGCCGGCGATGCCGAGTGGGGGTGACATTGCGAAGCAGAGCGTGGCGTCGGCGCTGACCAGCAAGCTGGGCGGGTTTGGCCTGGGCGGATTTGGGAAAAAGAAGAAGGAAGAGCCGCCGGCGCCTGATCCGAATGCGGCGCAAAACTCCGCGCAGGCGCAGGCGGCAGCGGCGATTTTGATGGAGACGCAGACGACTACGTCGAGCTTCTCTTCGGATGCTGTGGATGGGTCGCATTTCGAGGTGCCGGCGGGGTACAAGCTGGTGGAGAACAAGATGCGGTAGTGGGCGTTTGATCCAGACGTCGGATTTGAAGTTGAGTAACGAATGCCCTCGCCGGGTTCAACGGCGGGGGTTTTTGTTTTTTGACTGTAGTAGTAATTGCCGAGTGGGTGGTGACACGCGCAGAACTCCGGACGTTAAGATTTACTATGTAGTCCTCAGTCCCTGAGGCGTAGAGATGAATCATTTCCGTTGGTTCCTTCTTCTGTTTGCCACTGTATGGGCTGTTGGCCAGACCTCTCAACTGAGTAAACTGCCCAATGGTCCCGAGGCGCTGGTCCGCAGTCTCTATCAGCAAGTGGTGGCTCGTCACCCGACCGGTCTCCCGCGTGGCGCGGATAGGAAGGTTTTCGCGCCATATCTCAGCATGGCGCTGCTCCACAGAATAGATCTCGCCGACGACTGTGCACGCGATTGGGTTCGGCAGGATCAAGAACGCATGTTGGGGAAGGATCAAGTCCCTGAGAAGGCGCCCTTCGGCTGGGCGGAGTCTGGACTCTTCTCAGGTGCTTACGAACGAACCGAACCATTGACTTTCCAAATTGAGAGGACGGAATCAGAGGAGGATGGCTCCATTCGTGTCTATGTGAGTCTTAGCGGGGGGGCACCCAACGAGAAGTCTTGGATTTGGGAAGTTGCGGCACGCGTGGCGAGAGAAAACGGTGGCTACGCGATTGATGACGTCATCTATCTGAAAGATGAGGAACGAAATACTGAGGATCGATTGTCGGAGGTACTGGCGAACGGCTGCGATGGGACTCACTGGGTTGGACAATGATCCCGGTTGGGTTGTGGACAATTCGGAAGTAACTGCGAAAAGCAGGTCCCTCGGCTCCGCTGAAAAGCGCTTCGCTCGGGATGACACATCTGTTGGTGGGTAAGAAAAGGCAAAGGCAAAAACAGCCGCGGATCCTTCGAATGCGTTCCGGAAGACAACTCCGGGATGGATGAGGTTCGTGGTATCCCAGGTTCCCAAGTGCGAGGGACCCTTCGACAAGCTCAGGGCAGGCTCTGGGGCACCCGGCTTTGACGGGGTGACAATGTACCGGTGAAGGTGTGTGGTATCCCACCCAAACGATAAGTACAAAGACGTCGTTTGGATGGGGCACCCTCGTTCGTGCTGAGGATGGTAAGTGCAAAAGCAAAAACAGCCGCAGATCCTTCGAATGCGCTCAGGATGACAACACCGGGTGGGTGGGGGTCGAGCGATCCCCGGTCCCCAAGTGCGAGGGACCGGGGGCAACCTCGGCGTGTACTTTCTGAACTTTTGCGTTGACGGTGTCGCCTTGGTTACCGTCCTCGGCGGAGTTCTCGCCCTGATAGGCCGAGCCCTCGTGCCCGTTTCCGCTCCCGACAGGAGCGGATTTTTGTGGTTGTGCTTCAGGCGTTCGGCGGCCTTCGATCGAGTTCGTGCAGCGGACACCCTGGGGATTTCAGGCTCCCGCGGTTGAAAATCTGGCGTTCGCAGCCTGCATGGCCAACATGGTGTCACAGAACAATTGCTTGCCCCGGCCACCCTCTGACTGCCGGGATCGACTCATGCGGATGGACTCCGCTGTGGCGAGCAGCCAGTTTTGTGGCGGAGTGAGCGTCGCGTACACCCGGTCAAACTTCCCTTCGTCGATTGCGCGTTGCGAGCTTCGAAATAGGATCACGCGGGCGGGGCTGAAGCGGCGCACAAGATCGGCTGCTCGCTCCGTGATTGCCCGATCGCCCTCGGAGATGAAGACCGCTGCGGCGCGCCTCTCGTTCTGGAGAGCTATGATCAGTGCGTCAAGTGAAGGCGATTGCTTTACGTCATACCCTGCACGTTGCAACACCAGTACCCGGTGACAATCGTCAACGCCGAAATGAATGGCTTTCGCGACCATTAGTTTCAACCCCCCTTGCAAGCTGACTACCTGGATCGTTACCCGAAATCGGGCGAGACGCTGTATACATTGCATTTCTCATTCCAAACTTAAACAGAGATACACGTTTCCAGCGCCATGCCATTCACGGGCCTTGACTTACCAAGTGCGCTCAACAGATTTGGAATGGAAAGTGGTAGGACACGATGAGGTAATTTCTACCTTTGTGAAATTAAACAGACTTATAACCGGGTAGAAAAGTGCAATAAGCAAACATTCGAATCTTTAGCATTGCGAGACTCGCAGGGCAACGGTGGGCTCGGGGACAGCTTCGTGGTATCCCACCCGGCTCATTCACGGTCGGCGGCGGGGAACTCACTCCATACCGAAGTTAGCCTAGGAATATACTCAACGCATGCGCAGGCTCGTTGTAACCCTTCTCCTGTTTTCACTATCTATCGCCGCTCCCCGCACGGCGGCTCCCCAGAGTCCAACAGCGCCCTCAGAGATCTCGGCGGACCTGGGCCCGTGCAGTGCGTTGATTACGGTTACCGGCGCAGACTCCAAGCCAATCTACGGCGCCAAAATTACTGCTCGCGTGAAGTACGGCGCGATGGGTGTGAAGAAACTCGATCTTGAGGCGTTCACCGGCCCTGATGGCATATTGAAGATCACGCGTCTGCCTGCGTCGCTCAAGAAGCCGATGGTGATTCACGTCGAGAAGGATGACAAGGGGGACCAGGTCGAGTTCAAGCCCACCGAGCGCTGCCAAGCGACGTTCGACATTCAATTGCGGTAGGTGGAGTTCCGATTGGGAATACACAAACGGCGGCGACTATTTCAAACGCGCGACAGGAACTGATAGGCCTGGCGGACGGGGGCCAACTCATCGCCGATCGCTGTGCCGTCCTGCTCGATGAAGATTTCCTGGACGCCCGCTTTTTTCAGCGCGCCGAGCAGTTTTTTCCAATCCGTAGGTCCCTGGCCGAACTCTGCGTACTTGGGAAAATTGCCGGTGATGGTGGGTGTGAATCCGGTGGCCCATTCCTTGACGTGGGCGAGCTTGAATCGATGCGGGTACTTTTCGAGATATGGATAGGGATTGCCACCACCGGCGATGAAGTTGCCGACGTCGAATTCATTGTCGACCACGGCGGGATCGAGGAGGCGCAGCAGTTCATCGAACGCCACGACGTCGCCGTACTTCTGGGCTTCAATGTTGTGGTTGTGATAGGCAAAGCGCATTCCGGCATCACGCACGCGCGCGCCGATGGTGTTGAATCGGTCGGCGCTCCATCGCCAATCTTCAAGCTCGATGTGGTCGAACGGATTACCCGAGCCGGCCTTGGGGGCACCCCCGGTGGTGGGTTTGATGGAGGGCACGGCGGCAATCATCCAGGGCATGCCGACTTCACGACAGAAGTCGATGGTGCGGCGAACTTCGTCATCCGACATGGAGGCCAACAGGCAATGCGCGCCGCTTGCGGTGAGGCCGGCGTTGGAGAGGCTGGTGCGCACTTCTTTTGCGGTGCGGTTATAGAAGCCCGCGAATTCAACGCGCTTTATGCCCACCGAGGCGACCTTGGCGAGCGTGCCGTCGAAGTCCTTGGCCATCAGTTCGCGAAGAACCCAAAGCTGGACGCCAAATTTTTCCGGGGTATAGGCCGCAGCCCTGGAGACGGGAGACGATGCCATGGCGAGCGCTGCCACAGAGCCGGTTGCGAGGAACTTGCGTCGCGAGATCAACTTTCTACCCCTCATCTAAACCACCCCCGAATGATACTGCTTGCCGCTGTGACGGGCGCCGAACTGCTAGGATTTTCTGGGGTAAAGATATGGGCGCGAGCTTTGCGGGCAAGGTTGTGGTGGTGTCGGGCGGCACAGGGGGACTGGGCAAGGCTGTGAGCCTGGCGTTTCTTGAGGAAGGCGCGAAGGTAGCGGTCACCTATCGCAAAGAGACGGAGTTGGCCGCATTGAAGAGTGCCGCGGAAGCCAATGCTGCAGCGCTTGAAGGGCATGTTGTGGATGTTACTGACGAGGCTGCGACGGTGGAATTTGTGAGCGGCGTGTTCACAAGACATGGGCGGCTGGACGCTGTCGTGAATGCCATTGGCGGGTACGCGGGCGGGATCAAGTTGTGGGAGTTGGAGACAAAAACTCTTGATGCAATGCTGTCGCTCAACCTGCGGTCAGGCTATGCGCTGGCGCGCGCGGTGGTGCCGGCGATGTTGAAGCAGGGGCGTGGATCGATTGTGAATGTGGCGGCGAAAGCGGCGTTCGATCACGGAGCGGGAGCGGCGGCCTATGCTGCGTCAAAGGCCGCCGCGGTGGCGATGATGGATTCACTGGCCGCGGATCTGAAGGGAACGGGTGTAAGAGTGAACTCGATTCTGCCCAGCATTATTGATACGGCAGCGAACAGGCAGGCCATGCCCGATGCGGATTTTGCTTCATGGCCCAAGCCTGCGGATATTGCACAGGTCATCCTGTTTCTGTGCAGTGACGGTGCGAAGACAATTCATGGAGCGGCGATTCCGGTGTACGGCGGCAATTGATTTTTTGTGAGCTTGGGACTGCGCTCGGTGCGGGCTTTCAACATTGCCTGCGTGAATGTTGGATGCTGGCTAAGACAAAGACAAAGTGTTGGAAACTGTCATAATTTTAGAGGACATGATTTGCAAGTTGAGGGCGCGCTGGTGATGAGACGAATTCTTTCCACGATACTTGTTGCCCTGGTTTGCGTTGGATGGGCTGCGGCGGATGCGAAACGCCCGGTTGCCGGTCCAACCAGCACGACGAGAAGTCAGTTGCCGCTAGTAACGTGGTTTGGTCCCGGTTCAATTTTGCTGCCGCAGGGCGAGGAATGGACGCCGGAGTTGTTGACCGTTTACGACAACGGCAAGCGGCCGGTGGCGCAGTTTTCAAGTGCAAAGAAGCGAGTGAGCATCTCGTTTCTGCTGTTTGAGAACCTGTCGGGGACGCCTACGGCGCAGGGTTGCCGCGAGGATGCCATTTCACCGATCGTAAAGAAATATGGGAAGGTGATTTCGAAGCGCGTCGACAAGGACACGAAGCTGGCGGATGGGGTGGAGATTGCGACAACTTCGTACGTGCTGGATACGGGCGAGGCGAAGGCGGGACACCAGCGGAATCTGTTTGGTTTTGCGGGAAACGCGACGACGTGCGCGGAGGTGCATATTTCGAGTGTGGTGGACACGGCGGAGGAAGCTGCGCTGATGCATGAGGCGCTGGGGGAGTTCCACCCAAACGTGGCTTATCAGCCGGTGGCGATTGATTATTTTCATATTGGGCAGTTGCTGTTCAAGACTGCGCCGGCGTTTGCTGTGCCGTATTTCAAGGCATCCCTGGACGCGATGCCGGCGGATGCGAGTTTTACCACGGCCCGGCGGATTACTACGGACCAGTTGGTGATGGCGATGGGCATGAGCGGCGATGTGAAGGGCAGCCGCGAGGTGGCGGAAAAGGCAGTGACCGCGGACCCGTACTATCCGATTAACTATTACAACCTGGCTTGCGCGGATGCGGAGCAGGGCGATGCTGTGAATGCGAGAAAGCATTTGCAGGCTGCTTACGACCGCAGGAAATTTGTGCTTGAGGGTGAGAAGATGCCGGATGCTACAAAGGATGATTCGCTGCTGAAGCTTAAGGATGACAAGGCGTTTTGGGAGTTTGTGATGTCGCTGCCGAAGAGCTGACATTGCGAAGATCAGGAAGGAAATGGGCGCATCCCTGGGGGAGGCACCCGATTTTATTGAGCGAGGATTTTCAGACTTCGATCTTGACGGGCCAAGTCTTCCAAATGTCGGCACAGTAGTCGCGGATGGCGCGGTCAGATGAGAACTTGCCGATGCGGGCGACGTTGAGGATGGACATGCGGGTCCAGTGATCGCGGTCGCGGTAGGCGGCGCTGACGCGGTCCTGGCAGTCGATGAAGGACTGGAAGTCGGCGAGCAGCATGTACTCATCACGGGTGAGGAGCGAGTGAATGAATGGCTCGAAGAGGCCGCGGTCGCCATGGGAGAATTCGCCGTCCGCGATGGAGTCGAGTATCTCCTTGAGCAGCGGGTTGGAGTCGTAGTAGGCGCGGGGGTTGTAGCCCTGGGCCTTACTCTGCTCGACTTCAGGAGTGGTGAGGCCAAAGAGGAAGAAGTTGTCGGCGCCGACTTCTTCGCGGATTTCGACATTGGCGCCGTCGAGGGTGCCGATGGTGAGGGCGCCGTTCATGGCGAATTTCATGTTGCCGGTACCGGAGGCTTCCTTGCCGGCGAGGGAGATCTGCTCAGACAGGTCGGCGGCGGGATAGACGTGGTGGCCGAGCTTGACGTTGTAGTTGGGCAGGAACGCGATTTTGAGGCGATCGCGGACCAGCGGATCGGCGTGAATGACGGCGGCGACGGAGTGAATGAGCTTGATGATGAGCTTGGCCATGCGGTAGCCGGGCGCTGCCTTGCCACCGAAGATGAAGGTGCGCGGCTGGATGTCGGCGTCGGGATCGTGCTGGATGCGTTTGTAGAGTGCGAGAATGTGGAGCACCTGGAGGTGCTGGCGTTTGTACTCATGCATGCGCTTGACGAGGACGTCGTAAAGGGATGTGGGGTCGACGTCAATGCCGAGGGAGCAGTGAATGTAGCCAGCAACGCGCTCCTTGTTGTGGAGCTTGATGAGATGCCAGGCGCGGGCGAGCTCGGGATCGTCAA
>JANXQR010000783.1 GCA_025353435.1 Acidobacteriota bacterium
CCACGCCGTCCATGTTCGACAGCGCCTCGGCCAACAGCCTCGCATTGGCGTGATCTTCGTGAAGCCGTAAATGCATCTTGTCCATCGCGATAAGTCCGGCAGCCGCAAGCACGCCGGCCTGGCGCATGCCGCCGCCCATCGCCTTCCGATAAATGCGGGCCTGCTCCATCAGTTCCGTGGATCCCACCAACATGGAGCCCACTGGCGCGCAAAGCCCTTTGGACAGGCAGAACATCACCGTGTCAAACCCCCGCGTGAGAGTCTTTACATCGTAATCTTCCGACTGCTTGGGGCGGCTACGGCGGCGGATCTTGTTGCCCGGCTGAAGGCGCGCGGCGTCCTTGCCAGCGCTGTTGGACCATCGACCGTACGGCTGGTTACGCATCACGATGTAAGTCGCGGCGATTGCATGGTGGCTGCGGAGGCGCTGACGGAAGAGATTGAGTTGGCGACTACGGCGCAGGTTTGAGTTTTGCTTCGTAATTTTGCGTCCTAAATAGATAGGACTTCGAACAAGCCCGGTAAGACTTCTCCAGCTTTCCCTTCGACGATATGTGTGAACGCGGAGGCGTTGAGCGGGCGTTCTGGTCCGACGTAAACGGTGCGTGCGCCGGCGTGGCGCGCCCAGTTGACGAAGTTGGCTGCGGGATACACGGAACCCGACGTGCCGATGACTACCATGAGCGAACAATCGTCGATCTTGCTTTGAATTCGGCTCATTTCAAGCGGTGTCTCGCCAAAGAAGACAATGTGCGGGCGAAGGCGTGCGCCGCAAGTGCAGCGGCCCACTTCAACGAGGCTGGCGTAGACGGTGCGGTCTTCGATGGGCGGACGGCCGCACTCATCTTCGCAGCGCGACTTGGCGAGCTCACCGTGCATGTGGATCAGGCGCCTGGAGCCGGCGCGGTCGTGAAGGTCGTCGACATTTTGCGTGCAGAGGAAGAAGCGGTCGCCGAGTTTGGCTTCGAGGTCGGCAAGGGCGCGATGAGCGGGGTTGGGCTCGGCCTTGGCACCCTGCTCACGGCGCTGCGAATAGAACTCCCATACGAGTGCGGGATTTTCTTCGAGGGCTTCCGGCGTGCAAACGTCCTCGATGCGATGGCCGGCCCAGAGGCCGTCAGAGGCACGAAATGTGGGCAGGCCGCTTTCAGCGCTGATGCCGGCGCCGGTAAGGACGAAGAGGCGATCGGTGGGTGAGATGGAGATTTGCATAAGCATGCAGCGAAGTGGACGACCAGGGAGGCCATCAGTTTCTAATTGCAGGCTACTTCATGGTTCCAGCAAAATCTTGCCAGTGGTTTTGCGGCTCTCCATGTCGGATTGGGCCTGGCCTGCTTCGTCGAGCGCGTAGACGTGCTCCTTGCGCAATTTCAGACTTCCATCGGCCACCCAGCCTAGAACTGCATTGGCGCGACTTTCGAGTTCGTCGCGCGTTGCGACGTAATGCCAGAGTGAGGGACGCGTCACAAAGAGTGAGCCCTTGGCGCTGAGCTGGATGAGATCGAATGCCGGTACTGGGCCGCTGGAGCCACCGAACAGAGCGAGCAGGCCGCGCGGATGAAGGCAGTTGAGGCTTCCGTCAAAGGTGGTCTTGCCGACAGAGTCATAGACCACGTCGACGCCCTTTCCGTTGGTAAGGCGCTTCACCTCGTCGACAAAATCCTGCTCCGTGTAGAGGATGACGTCGGAAGCGCCCGCTTCGCGCGAGAGCTCGGCCTTCTCCGCGCTGGAGACCGTGGTGATGACGCGGGCACCGATGCGTGTTGCCATCTGCGTGAGAAGGAGGCCGACACCGCCGGCGCCGGCATGGACCAACGCTGTGTCTCCGGCCTTAAGCGGGTAGGTGGAATAGGCGAGATAGTGCGCGGTCATGCCCTGAAGGAGAGCGGCTGCGGCGTGTTCAGGACTGAGGCTGCCTGGCACCTTGACGAGCTGGGCCGCTGGGACGAGCGCATACTCCGCATAGCTGCCCAGGACCCCTACGGACGCAACCGCGTCTCCTGCTTTGAAGCCATTGACGCCAGGGCCGAGCTCTTCCACCGTGCCTGCGGCCTCACTGCCGGGAACCAGAGGAAGGGTGGCCTTGTATTGTCCCTTGCGGAAGTAGATCTCGATGAAATTCACGCCGATGGCTTCCACGCGGATCAGCACCTGGCCCGGACCTGGCGCGGGAATGGGCAGTTCGACCAGTTGTAGAACTTCTGGTCCGCCGATCTCACGAATCTGGATTGCTTTCATAACAGGCAAGGATGCATCTTGAGGCCGCGATGGTGCAAGGGAATAGAAGAGCAGAAGTTAGAAGGCAGAGGACAGAAGACTGAGAGCGGAGGCCCGCCATTCGGGCTTCAATGGCTTAGTTTTCCGTAAAAAAATCAGCCTCATCCGGAGTGATTCCTGATGAGGCTTCTTCTACTTATTTAGCGTTTCGGCTGATTAATCGCGATCAGAGAGGATGCGTGGCTCTTCGGGGGAGCGCAGGCGAACCAGGCGGTCAATGGCATAGGGCGTGTGATGTTGGGACGTGTAATAGTGGCGGACCTGCAACTCACCGAGAAGGCCGATAGCCAGTAACTGAATGCCGGCGAGGATGAGCACTCCAGCAATGACGAAAAGTGGGCCATGCTGGTCCATGACGTTCTCGTGCCAGTTCATCACTTTGATGCCGAAGAGAAACGTGGAAATGATGCTGCCTAACAGTATGCCGAGTGCGCCGAACGTCCCGAAGAAGTGGAGCGGGCGGCTCATGTACTTGAGCAGGAATCGAATGGTGAGCAGATCGAAGAACACGCGGAAGGTGCGCCCGATGCCGTAATGGCTCTTGCCGCGTTCGCGGTTCACGTTCTTGATTGAGATTTCGCAGATTGATGCGCCGTACCAGCTTGCGAGAGCGGGAATGAAGCGGTGCATTTCGCCGTAGAGAGGGATGTTCTGAATCACTTCGCGGCGATAGGCCTTGAATGTTGTGCCGAAATCGTGGATGTCGACGCCCGAAAGCTTGGCCATTAGCCAGTTGGCGATGCGCGACGGGATGCGCCGCATGACGAAGTTGTCGATGCGCTTTTCGCGCCAGCCTGAGACCACGTCGTAACCCTCCTCGAGCTTTTCGAGGAAGTTGGGAATCTCGTTGGGGTCGTGCTGGAGGTCGCCATCCATGGAAAGGATGAACTCGCCCGACGCGTTGTCAAAGCCAGCCGCGAGGGCCGAAGTCTGACCGAAGTTGCGGCGCAGCTTAACGACGAGCACGCGGCTGTCAACAGCGGCAATTTCTTCAAGAAGCTTGTAAGTGCGGTCGTTGGACCCGTCGTCCACCAGAACGAGCTCGAAGCTTTCGCCGACCTGCTCCATCACCTGTTTCAGGCGGGCATAGAGGGCAGTGACGTTTTCTTCTTCATTGTGAAACGGGACAACGATGGAATACTTCGGCATATTACAAGTATAGATGCGAGCGGAAAGCAAAAGAGAGCAGAAACTCCAATTTGATGCGCTCGGGGTCATTTTGGGTTACGGGCTGCGGCTTGGCGCTAGCTGGAGAGTTCGTCGAGCATCCCCTGCATCTCGCTGAGGGCGTGGCGATTGCCGGTACGCGCGGCGCAGCTGATGCCTTCGTTCAGACGCTCGATTGCGGCCTCGGTTCGGCCCGCCCTGGAGAGGGTCTGGGCCGCCATGAAATAGCCGGCAGTGTAGTCAGGGTCGGTTTTGAGCAGGTGGTTGAATTCTGCCACGGCTTCATCGACTTCGCCGCGGTTGGCCAGCTCCACTGCAATGCCATAGCGGGCAAAGCTGTTCTTCGGATCCAAGGCAAGGATCTCTTTTAGACCTGCGATTTTGTCCATAGTGCTCATCGTAGGAGTCCGGACCACTTGTTGGATTTGCTTAAATTGGATGGATTGCCGAAACTGGAACTGTGCCCCCGATATTCGGATCCCGTGAGTCCATTGTATCCGGAGGAAGGCTTTTCGGGTTGGCCTTGAACAAGGAACGGAGTTGCAATCGTAATGAGCTCCACGGAAAATGTACCGGCGCCGTCGCGACTGGTTACCGATTCTCAGTCCGAGATGACCGAGATCATTCTGCCCAATGACACAAACACATTGGGTAACCTGCTTGGCGGGCGGCTGATGCACTTCATCGACCTGGTGGGGGCGATGGCTGCGTATCGCCACTCCCGCACGCACGTCGTGACTGCGGCGATGGACCATATTGACTTCATACAGCCCGTGCACGTGGGCGATCTGTTGACGCTGAAGTCGAGCGTGAATCGCGCGTTTTCCACATCGATGGAAGTGGGCGTCAAAGTGTGGGTGGAGAACACACAGACTGGCGTGATGCTGCACGTGGCCAGCGCTTACCTGGTTTTTGTGGCCATCGATCAAAATGGGCGCCGGGTGCGCGTGCCGGAATTGAAGCCCGCGACCGCAGATCAGCAGCGGCGATTTGATGATGCGCTGCTAAGGCGGGAGCATCGGGAGTCCGAGTCGGCTCGACGCAGGAAGGCGCGACAAGTAACGGCGGCCCTCGAAGTAGCCGCGGGGCGGTAAAGCAGGGGTCACTCAAAATTTCTTAGGCCCGGCCGCGCATTACAAGTGAAGCCGGGGTCATCAAACAGTACGAAAAAGGAGCAGCAAACACTATGGCGCATTCAAATGCCATGCCTCAGCCCGTGGCGTTGCCGGGCGTTTCCAAGATCATCGCAATCGGTTCAGGCAAGGGTGGAGTGGGGAAGACCACGGTCGCCGTGAATCTGGCCATTGCGTTGTCGAAGTTGGGCCAGCGGGTCGGGCTGATCGACGCCGATATCTACGGACCCAATGTGCCGCTCATGATGGGATCGACGCAGCAGCCCCGCGTGGGAGCTGGCAACATCATTGAGCCGAACATGACGCACGGCATCAAGACGATTTCAATCGGCTATATCTCGCCCGGCGACAAGCCGATGGTGATGCGGGGGCCGATGCTGCACCAGATCATCCGGCAGTTTTTGCAGCAAGTGAACTGGGGCGAACTCGACTATCTCATTGTCGATCTGCCCCCCGGCACGGGTGATGTTGTGATTTCGCTGGTGCAGACGGTGCCGCTGACGGGCGCTGTGGTGGTGTCGACGCCGAGCGATGTGAGCCTGCAGGACGCGCGCAAGGCTCTGGA
>JANXQR010000791.1 GCA_025353435.1 Acidobacteriota bacterium
CTGCAACGGGAGGCGATGGAGTCACGGCGCGCAGTAGCCGAGATTGCCGGAGCCGAGGTGGAGTATTCGGACCGGGTGACGCCGCTGGCCGAGACCGAGAAGAAGGCCATCCTGAACGCGATTCGCATTCTGAACGGCGACAAGCTGAAGGCGGCCAGGCTGCTGGGCATCGGCAAGACGACGCTCTACCGCAAGCTGAAGGAATATGGCATCGCCGACCCGTTGCACGATGGATAGGCGGCGTCAGAAAGCTTCGAGACCCATTCGCAACCGACAGCGTTGCGGAACACACCAGGACAATTGAGCAGGATTTGGACGGCGGCGCAGGGCAATGCCTTGCACCGCAGCGATCGGCCGGACGCGGATGTGCCGGCAGGGAGAGAGTACGCGATGAGCATTCTGATGGTGGCCGGAATCGAAGGCGTCAAGAATTGTGCCGATATAGTGGCGAAGCACCTGGGCATGGAAGTGGAAGTGGCGGACGGGCGCAAGGCGGCCCTGGCGATTCTTCGGCAGCGTGCGTTTTCTGCCGTTGTTGTGGACGAAACGATTGCCGAGTGTGATCCTGTGGCGACGGACACCATCTGGGAGCGGGCGGGGCTGGCAATTCCGGTGCAGATCAACTTCGCACTTGCGGGGACGGCACGGCTGATTCGCGAGATTCGGGCTGCGCTGCGCCGCCGTGAGAGGGAACAGATGCTGGCGCGCCGGGCGGCTCAGGTGGCCATTGAGTCGGAGCTGAACAGCACGCTCGCGGGACTGTTGTTGCAATCGGAGCTGGCGCTCTCAAGTAGCGATGCGGGTTCTCCGGTGGCAGAGAGATTGCGGGTGGTGGCGGACCTTGCAGGGAGTCTGCGCAGCAAGCTTGGTGCTCCAGGAGCACACCGGGATTCTGCGATGTAGTCCGCTTTTTTCGTCAGGCATATGAGGCAAACGGTTGCACGTGTTTGGGCCGGGGTTCGATAAGAGCCTCGGCCATTTTTTGCGCGGGCGGTTCGATGCGGATGGATGCGATCGGCGGGTGGAACCTCGTTTGCTCTCAATTGGGCATTGGTGGTTCCTGTTCCCCACCCGGCGATTTACCGTACTCTTTTTATATGCAAGATTCAGCCGTGCTGTTGATCGACTGCCCTGATCGCCGGGGACTTGTGGCGCGCGTCGCGTCACTGCTCTACGAGCAGGGCGCCAATATTCTGCATGCCGACCAGCATCGCGACGAAGCTCTCGGGCTTTTTTTCATGCGCGTGGAGTGGACGATGAATGGGGCCGCGGACGGGGAAGCCCGGTTCGATCTGCAGCAATTTGAGCGGGCTTTTGCGCCTATGGCCGACGAGTTGGAGATGCGCTGGACGCTGACTTCGAGTGCACATCGTCCCCGCGTGGCCCTGTTCTGTTCGCACTATTTGCACTGCCTGGCCGACCTGTTGCAGCGGTGGCGTTCGGGAGAATTGCGCTGCGATATTCCGGTCATCGTGTCCAACCATCGTGAGGTGGAGGGGCTGGCGCAGTTTTACAAAATTCCATTCGCGCATGTGCCGGTGAGGGCCGAGGCGCGCGCTGAAGCTGAGGTGCGGCAACTGGCGATTCTGGCCGACCACGGGGTGGACCTGGTGGTGCTGGCGCGCTACATGCAGGTGTTGTCAGCGGGGTTTGTCGCGCGGTATCCGTCCGGAATCATTAACGTGCACCACTCGTTCTTGCCGGCGTTTACGGGAGCCAGGCCCTACCACGCGGCACACGGACGGGGCGTGAAGCTGATTGGAGCGACCAGCCATTATGTGACCGAGGTGCTCGACGACGGGCCGATCATCGAGCAGGATGTGGCGCGCATTTCGCATCGCGACCAGGTGGACGATCTGGTAGCGCGGGGCCGGGATCTGGAGCGCGTGGTGCTGTCGCGCGCTGTGCGGTGGCATCTGGAGAGGCGAATTCTCAGCTATGGAAATAAGACGGTGGTGTTTGATTAAAGGCAGGGAATACGGGAATAGGGACCGGGCCGGATTTGATTCGGCGCATCCGCCGCGCGCGCATCCGATATGCTGAATGGCGCTGTCGACGGCGACGTTCCGCTGCGGGGAAATCCATGAAGAAAACTTTGCTGATTGCGATGCTGCTGTGTGTGAGCGCTGCTTCGCGCGGTGCGTTTGTGTACACCACGCGGCCAGACGATCCGAAGGCGGCCTATCTGGATGCGCCGGAGTTTGGTGCGCACGCAAATGGGACTGCAGATGATTCCACGGCAATCCAGGCTGCCATCGACAAGGCAGGAGCCCACGCGCGGGAGGGAATTGTTTTTGTGCCGGCAGGGCGGTATCGTCTGACGCGCACTGTTTATCTATGGCCAGGCGTGCGGCTGATCGGATACGGCGCGACGCGGCCAGTGTTTGTGCTGGGGGCGAATACGCCAGGGTTCCAGAGTGGCATGGGCGTGATGGTGATGTTTACGGGGCACGGCCCCTCGGAATCGCCAAGCGCCGTGGGGCGGATCGCGTTTCCTCCGCCTGGGCAGGTGCCGCCCAACGACAATATTGCGGATGCAAACCCGAACACATTCTATTCGGCGATAAGCAACATCGATTTTGAAATTGGCGAAGGCAACCCGGCGGCCGTGGCGGTGCGTTTTCACGTGGCGCAGCATTCGTTTCTTACGCACATGGATTTTCATATTGGCTCGGGGCTGGCGGGGATTTATCAGGCGGGCAACGAGGCCGAGGACCTGCACTTCTTCGGAGGTCGCTATGGGATTCTCACCGAAAAGACGTCGCCTGCGTGGCAATTCACGCTGCTGGATTCGACGTTCGACGGACAGCGCGAGGCGGCGATCCGTGAGCACGAGGCGCAACTCACGCTGGTGCGGGACTCGTTTCGCAATGTGCCGACGGCGATCGATATCGATGCCGGCTATCCCGATGAGCTCTGGGTGAAGGACTGCCGGTTTGAAGCTGTTTCGCGGGCTGTGGTCGTCATCAGCAGGGAGAAGAGCCCGCTGACGGAGATTGGGTTTGAAAATGCAGTGCTGAAGGATGTGCCGACGTTCGCACGCTTTCGAGAGAGCGGCAAAACCGTTGGTGGCAAGGGCGCGGAGTATAGCGTGAGTGCGTTCAATTACGGGTTGATGGTGCCGGGGCTTGGTGAGATGGGCACGATGGGTATGCGCTACGAGGCAACTGCCCTCCCGGGGATGCCGGCGGTGATGGACGCCGCCATTCCGGCGCTTCCGCCGACGAGCGAATGGGTCAATGTCCTCGGTCTTGGATTAAAGGGCGACGGCGTGACCGACGATACGACGGCGCTGCGGGCGGCGATTGCCGCACATCGCGTGTTGTATTTGCCGAGCGGGCATTATGTCGTGACCGACACGATTGAGCTTAGGTCAGACACCGCGCTGATCGGCCTGCATCCGACGGCCACGCAGATTGACTTACTCGATTCGACGCCTGGATACCAGGGCGTAGGTGCGCCGAAGGCTGTGATTCTTGCGCCGTCGGGGGGAACGAACATTCTGAGCGGGATTGGTTTGTTTGCGGGCGGTATTAATCCGCGTGCTGTGCCGGTGCTCTGGAAGGCTGGCGAGCATTCGCTGGTTGACGATGTTAGGTTCCTGGGCGGCCACGGAAGCGGAACAAACCCTTACAACAACAACCACACCGCTGACTCCGATCCGCGCAAGCGATGGGACGGGCAGTATCCCAGCCTTTGGGTTGCTGATGGCGGGGGCGGCGTGTTTGCCGACATCTGGACGCCGAATACGTTTGCACAGTCGGGTTTTCTGGTCTCGAACACGAGGACGCCAGGGCATGTTTATGAGTTGTCGAACGAGCATCATTGGCGCAACGAAATCAAGTTCGATCACGTTGAGAACTGGGATTTGAATGCGCTCCAGACTGAGGAGGAGGCTGGTGAGAGCCCTGAGGCGCTGTCGCTGGAACTCGATTGGTGCCGCAATATCACGATAGCGAATTATCACGGCTATCGCGTGACGCGGTCGCGGGCGCCGTTTCCAGCGGCGGTGCGGATCTACGAATCGTCGGAGATTTATTTTCGCAATGTGCATGTGAATGCGGAGAGCGGGTATGGGATTTGCGATGCCAACGGATGCGGGACGTTTCTGCGGCTCAGTAAGTTCCCCTATGAGAATTCGATTGAGGATGCGACGCATCACATCGAGGTGCGGGAGCGAGAGTTTGCGGTGCTCGATATTCCGGGGCCTGTGCGGCCGGCGAACGCTGGAGTTGGGTCTCCGCCAACTTCGAGGGCGAGGGTGGAGAAGCTGGAGGAAGGGTTCTTTTCGATCTCGGGTGCCGCGGTCGATGCGCAAGGCAAGCTCTACTTTGTCGATCATCACGAGCAAAGAATCTATGGCTGGTCTGAGAAGGAAGGGCTGACGATCGAGCGCGACAATCCGCTCGACCCGGTAAACCTGGCGTTCGATAAGTCGGGGAACATGATCGTGCTCTCGTCTGCGGGGCCGGAGGGAATGGTGTACACATTCAAGCCGGGATCGTCGGCCGAGGAACTCACAGTGCTTGAACCGCAGGAAGCGAAACCCCATCCCGGCGCCGCGGCGATTCTGCCGGTGAACTGGTGGAACAACGGCGAGTTCAAGGACCAGCTTAATCTGAACACATTGCAGTTCAAGACGCTGGCCGAGATGTTTGCGGAGGATGCGACAACGCCGAAGAAGCGCGAGTATGCGCCGGCGGATGGCAGCGTGTTTCTGCCCGCGGGGCGCGTGTTTCAGCAAGGGCCGGCAACCGACACTTCGGGATGGCGCTTCTCCGACAATCTCGACACTTATGGATTTATCACTGCGAAGGCGGGCGAGCGCGTCTATGTCAGCAGCGAGTCGGAGGATGTGACTTACGCGGCGCGCATGAATGCAGATGGAACGTTGGGTGATTTGAAGCCATTTGCGGAGCGCGGTGGCGAGAGTGTTGCCGAAGGGCTGAATGGAAACGTGTATGTGGCCAACGGGCAGGTGTTTGTCTACGATTCGGCAGGCAAGCAGATCGGACGAATCGATGTGCCGGAGCGGCCGCTGCAATTAGTCTTCGGCGGCGCGGATGGCAAGACGTTGTTCATTCTTGCGCATCATGCACTCTTCGCGGTGAAAGTTCGATAGGGTGAAAACCCTACCGAGAGCAAGTGGATGGCGAACTGGTTGCGAGGTAAAACAATTTCGTAGTACGAAGTATATCGGAGGCGAAAATGAGCGATCCACAGCATGGCAAGTCTTACCCAGTTCAGGAAGCGATTCGCGCCCAGCTGGCTCTGTGTGACTTGGCTGGCCTTGAGCCGGAAATGTTTCCCATTCAGGCATTCGTGGGCATGATCAGCGATGAGGTGGAGGCTCTCCGGAAGCAGGGCCACAGCGACGCGCAGATTGCGAAGACTATCCAAGAGAACTCGAAGATCGAGATTACTGCCGAGGAAGTCGTCGACTACTATGCTTCGCCGGAGGAACGGCACGCGCCGCACGACTAACCTGTCTCGCGGCCGGTGAAGTCGCGGAATCAGACGCCCTGGCGAAGCTTTCCAGGCCAACGATCAGGGCAGCGCGTTCTTTAGGAAGCATGGCGTTGAAAAGGCCTTCGATCTGGGCATGGAACTGTTGGCTTGCTTCGTTCTGCAACGTGGCGCCAACTTTCGTCGCTTTTACAAGGACAGTGCGCTTGTCCGGGGCGTCGCGGATGCGCGTAACCATGCCCCTTGCTTCTAGGCTGTCAACGGTTTTCGCGACGGTAGCGGGTTTCAGATTCATGCGCCGCGCGAGCTCTCCCATGGAGATGCCCTGCACCGCGGGGAGCAGGTTTAGGGTCATGAACTGGATGGCGCTCAAGCCGGCGCCCTGAAATCGATTGAAATTGGCGGCCTGAATGATTTGGCGGGCAGCAAACCATGCGTCAAGAAAGCGAGCCACCTCTCCGTTCGCGATGCCTCTCTTCATACAGTCATTGTGCGCTATGGTGGGGCTTTTGGACTCAGCGGAAATGAAGCGGCCCTGTTCCGATTGGAACAGGGCCGCAGTCGTCGAATCTGCGGTTCCCACAATTACAGTGCGACAGTGACAGCCTTGGTTTCGAGGTAATTGTTCAACACCTCTTCGCCCATCTCGCGGCCCCAGCCCGACTGCTTGTAGCCGCCGAAGGGAAGCGAGGCGTCAAAGACGTTGTGGCAGTTGACCCAGACAGTTCCGGCGCGGATGCCGCGTGCGACTTTGTGGGCCATGCTTAGATCCTGCGTCCAAACTGAAGAGGCCAGCCCAAATACGGTGTCGTTCGCGCGCTTGAGAATTGCGTCTACGTCCTTGTCCCCAAATGGCACGGCGCAGACGACGGGCCCGAAGATCTCCTCTTGCACTACCTTCATGCGGGGGTTGGTGTTGGTGAGCACGGTGGGACGCACGAAGTAGCCGCGCTCCACGCCGGAGACGGGACCGCCTGCCTGGACGCGCGCGCCTTCTGCAATGCCGGACTCGATGTAGCTGACCACCTTGCGATACTGCTCGTCCGAGACCAGCGGACCCATCTGACAGGATGGATCAAGGCCGGGGGCGAGCTTAATGTCTGAGGCGATGTTGCTGACGCCTTCGACAACCTGATCGAAGACCTTCTCGTGGATATAAAGGCGTGAGCCGGCGCAGCAGCATTGGCCATGGTTGAAGAAGATGGCGCTGGCGGTGCCGGAGACCGCCTGGTCGATCTTCGCGTCAGGAAAGACAATGGCGGGCGATTTTCCCCCTAGCTCCAAGGTGACTTTCTTGAGGTTGCCGGCGGCGGCTTTCACGATGAGCTTACCGACTTCCGTCGAGCCAGTGAAGGCAACCTTGTCGACAAGGTCATGTGCGGCCAATGGGGCGCCGGCGCCCTCGCCAAAGCCGGTCAGAACGTTGACGGCACCGGCAGGCACGCCAGCTTCGTCCATGACCTGAGCCAGGCGCAGGCCCGTGAGTGGCGTCTGCTCGGCCAGCTTGAGAATGACCGTGCAGCCGCAAGCCAGTGCGGGGGCAAGCTTCCAGGCGGCCATCAACAAGGGGAAATTCCACGGGATGATCTGGGCGACGACGCCAATTGGCTCGCGAAGCGTGTAGGAGTGGAAATCATAACCGGCGGATAGGGGCAGCGTTTTGCCCGAGATCTTGGTGGCCCAGCCGGCCATGTAGCGGAACATGTCTACGGTCAGCGGGACATCGGCTACGCGGGCGACGGCGAAGGGCTTGCCGTTGTCGAGCGACTCGAGTTCGGCAAATTCGTCGGTATGCTGTTCGATCAGGTCGGCGATCTTCCAGAGAATTCGGCCGCGTTCTGAGGGCGCCATGCGGGGCCAGGGGCCTTCATCGAAGGCGCGGCGCGCTGCCAGCACGGCGCGATTCACGTCCTCGGCTTCGGCTTCGGGCACGTGGGTGAGGATTTCGCCTGTGGCGGGGTTGTAGACGGGAAAGGTTTTGCCGGAAGCGGCTGGGACGAAGCGGCCGTCGATGAGCATGCGGTGGTCGGTGGCGACGAAGTCGGCGGTGCGGCCGCTGACGCGGGGGTCGATGGAGAGAGTTGCCATAATGTGACCTCAAATGGCGCGAATGGCGCCTTTACGTTCCGGAAATTGGGAAGTACCAGGTGGAAATCCGGGGGTCTGGGAGCATCGGATTTACACGGAGGAACACTAGCACCGGGAGCTGTGGATTGGCCAGAGGGCGAAGGAGACCGACCTTGACTGCTGATCCGGGACATGCCGGGAAACCACATTTCGAATAGACTCGACGTGTGAGCTTCCGCGAGTTCCTGGGAAATTCGGCGACGGTGAGCCGGCTGCGCGAGAGTGTGCGCAGCGGCCATTTTCCGCAGGCAATGATCCTGGCCGGCCCGAAGGGGGCAGGGAAGTACACCCTGGCGCTGATGATGGCGCAGGCGGTGAACTGCCTGAATCCCACGGAAACGGACGGGCTGCCGGATTTCTGCGGACGATGCGAAAACTGCCTGCGCATCGCGGAGTCGAAGAACCTGGAAGAGCGGGTGGCGGAAGCGGTTGCCACGCGTGAGGACATGCGCGACGCCGACAAGAAAGATACGCGGATCCTGATCCAGACCCACCCCGACGTGGTGGTGATTCCGCCGGATCCACCCCAACTGATGATCAAGATGGGGCAAGTGCGGCAGGTCATTCACAACGCGTACTACCGGCCGCCCACCCAGGCGCGGCGCGCGTTTTCTATCTTTACTACCTCGGCGTTCATGAAGGAAGCGGCCAATAGCCTGCTGAAAGTCCTGGAGGAGCCACCGGAAGGCACTTCGCTGATCCTTTTGGCGGAAAATCCGCAGGAACTGCTGCCAACCATCCGTTCCCGAGCGGTGTTGCATCGACTTGGGGCGCTGCCGGCCGAGGAAATCGAGACCCTGCTGGCAACTCGGCGGCCCGAGCTGAAGGCAAACGACCGGAAATTGGTTGCGCGGCTTGCTGAAGGGGCCATCGGAAGGGCATTGACGCTCGATCTAGCGGTTTACCTGGTTGGCCGGCAGGACGCGCTGATCATCCTGCACACCGCATTGCGGGATCCTGACTACTCGACTCTTTTCCGGGCGACGGAGACCTATCGCGCTGGTGCCGACGGGCAGGAGAAAACCGTTATTCTGCTGCGAGCCCTGGGCAGCCTGGTGGAGGACTTGTTGCTGGTGGTGGCGGGAACGCCGCACCTGGCGCGCAATGTGGATTTGGCCGGCGAGCTCGACAAGCTTGGGCAAGGGCTCTCGGTGGACTGGATCGACGGTGCGGCGCGGGCGCTGTCGCAGGTGGAGTCGGGGATGCGGCGGAATCTGCTGCGTTCCTTGTCGTTGGACGCTATGGCGGTAAGCCTGGAAGGGCGATAACGCGCTTTCTGTCGGTCGGGGAACCAAATTTTCCGATTGCGATCTCATCAACGCGGTTCAGTCAATTTGTGAACCCGGTCGCTGGATTGGGTCCGGATTCTACAGCCGTAAAAACGAGAACCGTTCTACAATAGAGCAACTTCCCACAGCTTGGCCGCATCTTTAGAACGAGTACAAGCATATCGATCGACTGTCCAGGCGCGGGAAGATAGTGCATCCCTTGAGGGCGGTATTCCGTCCTATTTTGTTATGACCCCAGGTCCCGCCACCCTGATTTCAGATTTATGTTCCCTAGCTCACTTGTAGTCCGAAGCATTCGAAGGTTTTCGATTCCCGGAGCGACCTTTGTGAGCGAAGTAGCCGACGTTGAGACGTTAGACGCAGGAACTCGAAGGAAGAAGGCAATATGAGCGGACAAGTTTTAATACCTACAATTGCGGAATCTGAAGTTGCATTGACTCCAGTCCGGCGTGCTCCGCGCAAGTCCAAGTTTGGCGTCCAGTCGGTCCCGTTCCGTGCGCCGGCTTTGTACTCCGGCGAGGACGAATTGGCGCATAGGCAGGCAGAGCTGTTTTATCTCCAGAAGCAGATTCAATCGCAAACGCCGATGGTTATCGTGCTGGAAGATGGCGAACAGGTGGAAGGCTGCATCGAGTGGTACGACCGCCACACGTTGAAGGTGCGCGGACGCTCGCGGATGCTGGTATTCAAGTCGGCCATTAAATACATGTACAAGCAAGGAGAGAAGGGCGCTTAGGGGCAAACTCCCGGATCGATAATTTCTAGCGCGTGATTTCTAAGGTGCTTCGGGTCAACGGGTCCAGGAGGCTTTATTGAGGCGGTCGCGGATGGCCGCTCCGATCCCTTCGGCGGGTGGAACCGGGCAGATAATCACGTCACATCCTTCGTCATCCAGCTTGCGCAGGCCTGAGTAGAGCGCGTGTGCGAGCTCTTCTGGAGCGGCCCAGTGGCCCCAGGGGAAGACGATTGCCCCTTTTGGGGCTGCATTGGCCATTTCCGTGGGAAGCATGATGCCCACCCTGTTCGAAGGGTGCTGTGAGAACGCGGCGGACAGGCGATGGGGCAGATCAGCCAGAGGCGCCTTAATCAAGACAAGGTGTGCTTTTGGCGCGTAGTGGCGAATGCCAACTCCTGGTGAAGGAAGAGAATCCATGGGCGCTGCAGGTGGCTGATTTGACGCCTTGAAAAGCTCGACTTCGCCGGCGATTGCGCGGATCTGGTCGGCGGTGATGGCGCCGGGGCGGTAAATCACCATGGGCGCCTGGTTCGGGTCGAGAACGGTGGATTCGACGCCGTGGAGGGCCGGGCCGGCATCGAGGAGGGCATCGATGCGGCCGTCGAGATCCTGAAGGACATGGTCGGCGGTGGTCGGGCTGGTGTGGCTGAAGAGATTGGCGCTGGGTGCGGCTATCGGGACTCCCGCTTGATGGATCAGGTCGTATGCGACCGGATGGGCGGGCACGCGGATGCCGACGAGCGGGCGACCGGCGGTCACGGCATCGGGCACGGCGGCGGTGCGGGGCAGCAGTAGCGTGAGCGGGCCTGGCCAAAAGGCCGCGATGAGCTTGCGGGCGGATTCTGGAATGCCGGTGACGAGTTGCTGGAGCATCGGGTTATTTGCGGTGGGCGGCCCGGCAATGTGCACGATGACCGGGTCCCAGGCTGGCCGCTGCTTGGCTGCGAATATGCGGCCGACGGCAGCGGGATCGAGGGCGTTTGCGCCCAGACCATAGACCGTTTCCGTGGGAAATGCCAATAGGCCGCCGCTGCGCAGAATCTCAGCGGCGCAGGCGATGGCCTTGCGGGATGCCGGATCGTGAGGCGCGTTCGAGTTGACGGTCAGGCGTAGAGTTTCCACTCATGCCATTGTCGCCTGCCGAAGCGGAGCGAGCTGCGGGTAAAGGCAACTGCAAACGCCCTTGGAATCGCGGAAATGGAAAGTGCGAGCCTATACTCTCAAGTTATGGCGAGCGTGGAAACCGAAATCAAATTCAGTGTGGTCGACGTTACGGCACTTGCCGACCGATTACGGGCTGCAGGATTTCACCTCGATACGCCGCGGACATTTGAGAGCAATGTGCTCTACGACACGCCGGATCGGCAGATGCGGGCGCGAACGGAGATTCTGCGTATTCGCGAATATGGCAGCAAGTGGACCCTGACCCACAAGAGGCTGCCCGACGCCGGGCCTGGCGAGGACCGGCACAAGCACCGGGTTGAAACCGAGACCGTTATCGCGGATGGCAGCGCTCTGGCCGAAGTGTTCAGGTCGATTGGACTGGTCCCTGCATTTCGCTATGAAAAGTGGCGCAGCGAGTGGAGCGATAGCGAAGGCCATTGCGTGGTAGATGAGACGCCGATCGGGACCTTTGCCGAGTTGGAGGGCGCGCCCGACTGGATTGACCGTTCCGCCGCGCGGCTGGGTGTTGCTCACTCCGACTACATGACGTTGAGCTACGGGCGGCTCTTCGAGCAATGGCGGATCGAGCACGGCTCCGACGCGGAGAATCTCACTTTTGAAGCAGTGGAGGCCGGCGGGGCGAAAAAATAGGTCAGGCTAGTTGAGGACAAACAGAAAAGCGGGCCAAAGCCCGCCTTTCTCGCAGACAATGCAGAGAGTTATCCCTCAACTCCATGGCACTTTTTGTACTTCTTGCCTGATCCGCAGGGGCAGGGATCGTTGCGGCCTACTTTTTCGCCCATCCGTCGCTGGTTGGGTTGGCTGGCAGCTGAACCTCCGGCCATACTGGCGGCGGCGAGTTCGCGCTGCTTCTTGCGGGCGAACTCCTTTTCGAGCGCGTCGATGGTGGTGGAAGGCTGGCGAGTGGGAACGCTGATCTCGCGCGGAGCCCCTTCAAGCCTGGGTGCATGGGCACCGTTAGCGTCGGCCCGAAGCGCTGCGCTTGCCACTGGAGGCGCAGGCGGAACGGGACGGCGGGGTTCAGGTGCCGCGTTCACAGGTTGGCCGTCGGGCCCGATGATCTGCATCCGGAACAGGAAGCGCACCGTGTCTTCCTGGAACTTGAGCATCATGGCTTCGAACATGTCGAAGGACTCACGTTTGTAGGCAACCAAAGGGTCTTGCTGGGCGTAGCCGCGCAGGCCGATGCCTTCCTTCAGGTGGTCCATTGCGAGCAGGTGGTCTTTCCACAGCCCGTCAATCACGCTGAGCATGACCATGCGTTCGTGGTAGCGCATGGTATCTGCTCCAAGAATCTTCTCCTTGGCCTGGTACTCATTCTTTAACTGCTCGAAGACTGCGTCGCCCAGTTCGTGCCGTGCGAGTTCGACAGGCTTGATGCCGGAGGCGGTGAGGTCAATTCCAAACTGGCCTACAAGTCGTTCCTGCAGACCCTTGATGTTCCATTGATCAGGGTGCTTCTTCTCAGGGCAAAACTCGTCGAGGGTTGAAGAGAGAATGCCGCCGACATAATCCTCGAGGATGAGATCGCGCTGTTCAACGCCTTCGAGAAGCTGGCGGCGTAGACCGTACACAGCCTCGCGCTGCTTGTTCATTACGTCGTCATATTCGAGCAGGTGTTTGCGGGACTCGAAGTTTTGCGATTCGACGGCCTTCTGCGCGGCCTCGATGCGGTTCGAGATCATGCGCGATTCAATCGGCACGCCTTCTTCCATGCCCAGGCGCTCCAGCAGCGTCGAAACCCACTGCTTGGCGAAGATGCGCATGAGATCGTCTTCGAGGGAAAGGTAGAAACGCGATGCGCCGGGGTCACCCTGACGGCCGGCTCGACCGCGGAGCTGGTTATCAATCCGGCGGGACTCGTGGCGCTCAGTGCCGAGGATGAAGAGGCCCCCAGCCCCGATGACCGCTTCGTGGTCCTTTTGCGCTTCGGCGGCGTGGACCTCGTTGACCTCAATCCAATCGGGATCGGAGACTTCAAACTCCTGGCCCTGGTAGTAGAAACGCTGGAAGCGGGCCGGTGCCATGGGGCTGATGGCGCCTTCGGCGACACTGATGGCGCGTGCGTGGCCCTTCTTCACCAGTTCCTGGCGAGTCATGAATTCCGGATTGCCGCCGAGCAGAATATCGGTTCCGCGGCCCGCCATGTTGGTGGCGATGGTGACCGTGCCGAGACGGCCTGCCTGGGCGACGATTTCGGCCTCGCGCTCATGGAACTTGGCGTTGAGCACCACATGGCGGATGCCCTTGCGCTGCAGGATGCCGGACAGCCGCTCGGATTTTTCAATCGAGGTAGTGCCGACCAGTACCGGCTGGCCCGTCTCGTGAAGTGCGGCGATATCATCTGCGGCTGCCTTGTACTTTTCCTTCTCGGTGCGAT
>JANXQR010000809.1 GCA_025353435.1 Acidobacteriota bacterium
AATGTTGAGCGAAATGGATTTTCATCCTTGGTCGCGCTTTCTCAAGTGGCGGTTTCCTCTTTTACAGGCAGGACTCAATTGTGGTGCTCAGACTTTCTGGGGGGCGGAGCGAACACAATTGTCGCGAGTCACCTTGAATCAATCCCCGAAGGAGTCCAGGGCGCGGTTGAAGTTGATACGGTCAGTGTGGATTCCATTCTTTCCAAGCTAGCGGGGGGAATTCGTCTCTGCAAGATGGACTGCGAAGGCGCAGAATTTGAGATTCTCCGCAGTCTTTCAGACCCATCGAAGCTCGATTCCATAGCAATCGAATACCATCCTGGTGCATATCGATTGTGCGATTTGATCACGATAATGACCAATTGGGGCACACATCAGATCTCTTTTGGAAAGGGATCAAACATCGTCCATGCGGTCCGAAATTCGGTTCTGCTTGAGTATGCAGGTATGCAATCGAGCTGATCGACTCTTGCCGTGCAAGGTCCTGATGTTTGACGAAGCCAAAGTGTGCGTGATGCTCCTCAGCTCAGTCGATCTTCACAAACCAATCATCGTACCTCGAGAACTCTGCAAGTGTCCGGACGTAACCGTTCCGCGAAAGCAGAGACACTATCTTCTCTCTTGCCGGGGTGAAATTGTGCTCACACGTGATGATCCTGAATTGGTATTTCTTGAATGTTAGGCTGCTCAATATTTCGAATTCGCTACCTTCCGTATCGATCGAGAGATAATCGATCTTCTGAGGTGCGCCATATTTATCAAGCAGATCTTCAAGAGAGATGGTGACAACATCGTACTTCTTTCCCTGTCTTCTTAACTTACGATGAATGTCGACGGATCTATATGAATCAATCGTTGAAAACTCCCCATTATCTTGCTCGCTGAAGGCCAATACTTGCCCTGAATGGCGCCATACGCAATCTGTCTCGATGTGACATTCTCGATTGGCCCTAAGCGCCTCATGCCAGCACTTTGCGGGCTCGGCAAGTATCCCTCTCCATCCGAATTCTTTTTCCAGAAGGTAAGTGTTGCTCGAATCCACTCCATTCGTCGCCCCAAACTCAACGAAATACCCGTCTCTCTTGAAGCCGAGTTCGGACAAGACAAACAGATCCTGCCTGAATGCAGCCTTTGAATTGCCCAAGACTTTCAGTGGCCATCCATATTCGTCATTCGGTAACTTCAGATGTAAGAGCAGGTCGATTTCCTTGCCAGCCCTGTTTACTTCAAAGAGCTTTTGGAGAGTGCCGTAGCTCACCAGACCAATCCCGCATCTCTTCATCATTGCCTTCACGAAATCCTTGAGGCTGCCCATTCTTCGTTTCCCTCGTTCCTTCGTCGCACATCCGAGACATCAGCTTCGAGACCGTTTAGGGACCTGCCTTGCGCGCGGACCGCTTATCTCATTTTCCCGGACGATAGCGGACGCGCGCTCTCCGTATGAGGGGCGCAATTTCAGCGCCGCCAACGAAAATCCGACGGTAATCACCATGAACCCCTGAAGGGTCGGCTGTTCGAGTACGTTCACGGTAAGCAACGTAAATGCGATCGGAGCCATGAACCAGGCGAGCGGCTGGTGCTGACGAACTTTGGAAAGTCCTTTTGCCATAATCATGAGCGCGAGGAGCAGCCGGAAGAGCATAAAGGCGAGGCCGCCGGGACTGCCGAACTCGAAGATGACCCGGCCCGCTTCTCCTTCGCCGGCCAAGAACTGCGCCGATCCGGTCAGCAGTGTTGCAGCTACATTGCTCCCCATGCCGATGCCATTCCCGTACCAGTGGTCTTGAGAGGTACTGGATTCGATTGCGTTGGTCAGCGGGGCGCTCACCCTGGAGATAAACGTTCCCTCCGTGCCGCCCTCACTGTCAGAAGCGGAACTGATGCGTAGATTGAGACTGCCCATGGCTTCACCGAAAACGGGAAGCTGCGCGGCCAGTGCCGCCACGATGATGAGCGCCACAATGACCTTCACAGAGTCAGCGAGCTGAGATAGCCCAAAAAATGCCGCCACTGCAACG
>JANXQR010000816.1 GCA_025353435.1 Acidobacteriota bacterium
CGCAGAGATGCGACTTCGCAAACAAGCTGCATACCTTGGATTCCATGTCGTACCAGCTGAGAACGGTTGAGCGTTCCTTGGGAGTCGGCCAGTGTGCCCGGACTTTCCTCATCGTGAATCCTCAACTCTTGCCACCAGGCCGAGCCCGTTGCCTTCGTTAGTTCGTTTTGCAACTCCGGCAGGCCTCACCTTATAATCGCGGGAATTCGCCGCGCGCGACTTTCTCGCCGAGGCGAAGCGACTTTGCGTTTGTCGCGCAAGTGTCTCTTCCGTCACTCAAAGATCGAGAGCCTCTCGGGGCTGTTCATAGTTTCCTTGAAGGAGTTCTTGAATGGCGAGTGCTTCCCCGCGCAAGGCCTCGGAGATCCGTAGGGTTGTTCTCGCGATTGGAGCAGGCGGTCTAATCGCCGGAACATTGGATCTAGGGGAAACTCTTGTTGTGTTTGGAGCTAAGTTTCCTCTTGTGATCGCTGCAGGCTTGCTGGGACCGCAAAATGCTTCCCGCGGCGGCGCGGCGATCTACATCCTGGGGGTGCTGATGCATTTCTTGATTGTGCTTTCAGCGGCGGCAATCTATTTCGCGGCAAGTCGCAGATTGCATTTTCTGATCGAATACCCGCTGATCTGCGGTCTGTTCTTTGGCGTAGCGATAGACATCGTTATGAGATTTATTGTTCTGCCGCTTTCGGCGATGCACTCGATGGGACCTTATAAGTACCACGATTTAGTTGTGGGGCTAGTTGCCCACATGGCCCTAGTTGGGCTTCCGATATCGTTCAGCGTTCAGCGGTTCGGCAGGGTAACTGAGCCGGTCGATCATCAGCCAGTTGTCAATTGACCACTCCACGCCAAGTCACTCTTTTAGAGCGGGCACAACGGACTTTGCAGACTTGGTATCGATAGACGCCCTTCGCGCCAGTCTCCAGATCCGCCTGCATTTTCGGAGATTCGAAAGCGGGAATTCCGAGGTCCTCAAAATGTTGTCAAGTGCCCATCCTGTGGAAATCGTTGCAACCTGCACATTCCAAACGTAAAAGATATATTTGAAAATCCATTATTAATTAACCGAACCAGCTATCATTGAAATAGAGACAAAAAAGCAACGCCCGCCAATCAGCGGGCGTTTTCTTTTTACAAGCCAAACCTTCAAGGCCACACCAGCCACTCGCCGTCCCGAGAGCGCACATTCCAGGGAGGCCACATCAGGAGAAGAAATGTCCATCGCACCCAAAACCCGCGACCTCCGCATCCTTCTGAAGCCCCAGGTCCCTTGCCCCTCGCCCTTGTTCACCTTCTCACTTCTTCACTCTCTTCCAGTTCAGGGCCCACGGTGCCCTGCTTTTTTTCACTCTTCACTTTTCACTCTTCACTGCCTTAGTGATTCAAATCACATTCAGCCGAAATTCCCCCCTTTTCGGGGTGTAATCCAATGAATCCAATCAACTTGACCGTTTTTAATTTCGCACATGAAAGTGCATTTTGCACACCGAATGCAGCAAATCGAGAGGTATTTGGCACGGATTTAAGGCTGGGGGGAGACCGAAGCAGCGTTGGCCATCTGCGGATCGTTCAGCAGCTTCTTGGCTTCCTTGGCGTGTTTCGAGTCGGGATCGTACTCCATCACCTTCTGGTAATTTGCCTTCGCCCCGGCAAACTGCCCCAGGTGCCGCTCGGCCTCCGCCAGCCCCCAGTAAACGTCAGGGTTCTCCGGGTCCAGCACCAAGGCCGACTGAAACCGCGACAGAGCCGCCCGCCAATTCTTCTGCTCCAGGTAGTAGCCTCCTACGGATTCGTCTTCCTTGGCGGTCTCGTGGTGCTCGGGAGCCGGTTCGTTCTTGCCGCCGCGGCGGCGTCGGCTGTCGTCCTCGGGAGGCGGAACAAACTTGTCGAGTCCGGAACTGGAAGAACTGAATCCGTCAGCAGATTCAGACTCCGCGTTGCCCACTGGGTCGTCTGGACTTTTCACCGGATCGTCTGCGCCGGACGGCATGACGGGTGCGTAGGCTGGAGCGGAGTTCGACTCAGGCGCGGCCGGAGCATTCCCCGATGGCATAACAGGAACGGTGGTAGTGTCGGTGGGAAATGGGTTCGATTCGGCGGGCGGCTTGGGCTCCTGGCTGGGAACCGGCGGCGCCTGCGCGCGCATGGCGCCGGCCCCCGAAACGCAGGCAACCAAAGTGAGCGCCAAGGTTCGAACCGTTCGAAATTTCAAGGTTGGCTTCACAATCATCTCGACGATGGCCTACGGTTCAATGGTACGATGCGTTCCATAGAGTTCCCATCATGCACTGGAAACGGTGCAACCGGGTTCACGAATCCATCAAGGAAAGCATCGCACAATCACATGGGAATAACTGCATGGGACTGATCATTCGCTCGTCCGCCATTCACGCCGCCGGCTGCTACACCACCACGCGCATTGCCAAGGGCAAAAAGGTGGCGGAGTATACCGGCCCGCGCATTACCAAGGACGAGGCCGACACCATTTACGAGGAGTCGCCGGTCACCTATTTGTTTGGACTCGGGGACGGCACGGTGGTCATCGACGGGCACTGCATGGCGATGTTCATCAACCACAGTTGTGACGCCAACTGCGAGACCGAAGAAGTAGACGGCCAGGTGTGGATAACAGCCATCAAGAACATTGCGCCGGGCGCGGAGATTACCTACGATTACTGCCTGTATGACGGCGGCGACGACGAGGCCGAATGCAACTGCGGAAAATCCAGTTGCCGGGGAACGATGTATTCCCGCCTGGAGGTGCGCAAGCGCAAGGTTGAGGCGAGAAAAGCAGGAAATACTGTGAAAAAGCAACCGCAAGGTAAGAGCGTGGCGAAATAGAAGCTGTGCAGTCAAAAGCCACGTGGGAAGAGGCTGGATGAAGTGATTGACGAATCGGAGCTCCCGTACCTGACCGCGCACCAGCAGGATGTGCTGCGGCGGTTTGCCTGGTTCCAGGCGGATCTCGAAGAGGTTCGCACGGCAATGACGGGGGTGTTCGAGTTCGATCTTGAGCGTGGGCAGCGGACGGCGAAGACGTTCTTCAGAATGCCCGAGCCAGCAATTGCCATTACCAGGGAGCATATTTCCAACGCTCTCGAACGGAAGCGCCTGGGAAAGATCACCGAAGGCGCACTGGTGAACTGGGCCACACTGCTTCTGCTGAACGATGCCTACGTGCTCGACCCCGGCGACGAGGATCTGATCGCCGAGTGGCTCAACGACATCAGCCTGCATCTCGACGCAGGTTGAGCGAGTTAGCAAGTCAGCGCAGTGAGCCGCGTCTGCGCGCAATTCCATTGCGAACGAAGCTGCCCACTGATACGATTCCGCGACAATCCACGGGCCGATTATCTTCCCTGAAATGGAGAATCGATGACTGCCACCCTTGCGGGGCACCCGAATGCCGCGGCTCGCCCATCGTTTGGCGTCCAGCTGCTTGAGAAGTACTTCTACTTCTCCATGTCGCTGCTGATTGCGGCTGTTGTGGTTTTCGGATTCAGCCACACTGTCGGCCAGGTACTTCTGCATCCTGCGGTGCCGAAGCCACTTCTGCTTTGGATTCACGCTGGGGTGTTTTCGCTGTGGGTGGTTTTCTTCATCTTCCAATCGGCGCTGGTGAGAACCGGGAACGTGCGGGTGCATCGGGTGACGGGTTGGTTTGGAGCTGCACTGGGAGTCGTGATTCCTGTCCTCGGGGTTACAACTGCTATCACGATGGTCCGTTTCCACGCGCACCAATTGCACGAATCCAATGCCGGGAGTTTCCTGCTGGTTCCGTTCTTTGATGTCTGCTGCTTCACGACCACGTTCTGGCTGGCGGTTTATTGGCGCAGGAAGCCTGAGTTGCATCGCCGCCTGGTGTTGATTGCGACTTGCGGGCTGACGGCGGCGGCCTTCGGGCGGATTCCGGCGTCGATGCTGTCGCCCATCGCGTTTTATCCGTGCGTGGACGTATTGATTTTGCTGGGTGTGGCGCGCGATCTGGTTGTGAACAGGCGCGTTCATCGCGTGTATGCGTACGCGCTGCCGCCTATTGCGGTGTGCCAGTTTGCGGTGGTGTACACGGTTACGACTATGCCGGCGTGGTGGTTGAAGATCGCGGATGCGATCGTGGGTTAGACTCCTTGCGACAGAACATTACCCGGGCGTAGCATTGGGACCGCATATGAGAAGGGCGTTACTGCTCGGGCTTCTAGCAATCGTTACGCTACCCGCAATGGCCAAGCGGGACACCGTAGCGCACCTCGAACAAGCTCTTACCGCCGCCCTCGCAGCCCACAAACTCGACCCTGACGTGGCCCGTCAGATCGCCGGCATCGAACTCACCGAACGCCTCACCGACGCGACCATCAACCGCCTCAACACGCAGTTGCACCCCGGCCCAGAAGCAGCAACCGCACTACAATTGCTCGCCGAGCAGTCCGCGTTCCTCAATCCTCCCGCCGATGAGCTGCCAAACTTGGCTGTGCCCGACCCACCGGGCGCGGAACGAATTCTAGAATCCGCAAACACATACGTGGCGCAGACGCTGCCTCGCCTACCCAACTTCCTGGCCACGCGCACGATCAATCGCTACGACGACAGCCCTCGCGAACTCAAGAAAGGCGCGTGGCCGGTGCGTGCGGGCCTGCACCTCGTCGGGACCTCCAGCCATGAAATCTCCGTTCGCGAGGAGCGCGAAAATCAGCCGCCCACGCAAGGCTCAGCCGTCTGGCAACAGCAGATTGGGCTGATCTCCGGTAGCGAATTTGGCACTACACTCGGCATGATCCTCGCCGACGCCCCCAAGGCCGCCATCTCCTTCAGTCACTGGGAACGGGTCGACGCTGCGCCTGCTGCAGTCTTTCAATACTCCGTCCCCAGCGCCAGCTCGCACTTCGAACTCATAGCGACTCTCCAACGCGAAGCCGCCATCGAAGCTTTTGCCACCACCAGCGTCGGCAGCGGCGAAGTCGCGAGCATGGGAGCGCGCGCCAACAACAACCCATCCCGCTCCACCATCCTGCGAATCCACCCCGCCTATCACGGATTCCTATGGATCGATCCCGCCACCGGGTCCATCCTGCGCATCACCATGGAAGCCGAACTGAAAGCGAGTGATCCCTTTCGCCGGGCCGCCATCCTCGTCCAGTACGGAACGGTTCAGATCGGTGATTCCCGCTTCATCTGCCCCGTGCGCAGCCTCGCTGTTTCGCTTGCAGCTGTTGGCGGACAGAGCAGTTCGGGCGACGCTCCAACCATGTGGCTCAACGAGACCGTCTTTACGGGATATCACCGATTTGCCAGCACCACACGCGTTATCACCGGCTCTCCCCCGCAGTAATCAATTGCTCATCTATTTCTTTTTCTTTTCCTCTTTGTCAACGAAGTAGCCTTTGCGCGCCTGCACTTCCGCCCCCTGGCGCGAAACCTTCACTTTCAGGCGATGAAACGACCCATCCCGCTTTATATCATCGAGAGACAGCTCCAGCAGGTACACAACCTCCGGCGCAACGGTCAAGCTCCTAAATCCTGCGTCAAGGTCGTTGCTGTTATGGAAGAATGTCCCACCTGTTGCATCCGCCAGTGACCCCATCGATCCCTCCTCCAATGACATCGCCGTGCGCTGATATTCAGAGTGTTGCTGCACGCCCCCTCCCATCCCACCGGGCAAAGTGGTGCTCCGTTCGCTGGCGCTCAATTCCGTGGTATACAACCCCCGCGCATCCAAGGCACTGATCGTCACGTTCGATTGCGCCGCGACGTCCATCGCCCGGGATTCCATTGAAATAGTCTCCTGTTCAATGGGCAGAAACCCCGGCGACAGGAGGATCAATAATCGTTCTCCCGTCAGAGTGCCCATCTTGCGCGCATACGCCGCGATTGCCGCATAGGAAATCTCAACATCCTGTCGTCCCCGGCTCAGGACGCGATTAACCGCTGTCTCCGCCTCGTTCTCAACGATGGCGCGCTGAAACTTGTAATCAAGCCCAGGGCTGCAGTCTAGTACCAGATGAACAGCATCCTGAAACGCCGGCCCATCATGACTGTGCTCTCTCTCGATCTGCACCGCCTCGTAATAGGAAAGGTTTGGACAGTCGCGCGTGTCTGCACGCACGGCGCTGTTCGTCCGCAACCCTTCCAGCGCCTCACGCAGCTTCGCGTGATCCCGCGTCAGACCGCTGTTGGTCTTGCCTGAAAGCGACACAACTGCCGCGATATCCGACGGAGACAGCGACGCATCCATCATCTTCCCCGCTGCATTCCGCACCCGCGCAAGGTCCTCGATACTAAGGTGAAGGTCGTCGAAAAGAAAGACCACGAATCGCTGGGCCGTTACCGCCGGCTTTTGCTGCTCCGGGGTCGGCGAAGGGGACGCCTGCCCAACGCCGTTGTCGCTCTTCGCCGCGCGCCCTCGCTGCTCCACCGTGAACCCCGAAATCGCACGCGGCTTGTCGTTATCAATTACCTGGAAGTCGTCCTTCTTCAAGTCGGCGATTGGTCGCCCGTGGTTGTCGCGGACCACTACCGGCACCATCACGCGATTCACATTCAACTCAAACAACGGCGACTTCTGTTGCTCTGCGCTGGTCTGTTGCGCAATCGCACTCGAAGCCCCGAGACACGCAGCCCAAGCGAGAATTGGGTCCGGCTCCACAAGCTGTGCACATGCATATGCGCTGCCCTTCCCGCGAGAAACAAACCGTGGTGAATTTCGAATCGCCCTTCATCTTACGCGGAGATCCGGTTTTCGAGACAAATGAGATTCAAAGAGCATGCTTCAGGGGCTAATGCTCTTCGAATTCGCGCGGCTTTGTGCCGGGGGTGAATCCCAGGCCTACCAGGCGACCCACCGGCTGCATCTGCGGGTGACGAGTTTTTTGACGAAACGCGCTCCGGGTGTTGAGGTTCGTGGTATCCCAGGTCTCAAAAACGAGACCTGGGGCACCCCGTCTTGGTGGCGAGTCCGGCGAGAAACCAAAGCAGGTCCTTAGCCGCCGCTCAAAGACGCTGCGCTCGGAATGACACCTCGGAGGGAACGTGGTGACAAGCACAATTGTCCGCAGAACCGCGGGTGTAGCATGCTTGCCATGCGCGAACCTGAGAGAATTCCTGCTTCTTGTTTCTCTAGACGGCTGGTTTGTTTTGCTGCCGCCGCGATCATTCTGTTCTTTTCCTGTTTCGTGGTTCGGGGTTTTGCGCCAACCGCATGGGCACAATCCGCGTCCGCCGCACCGGTTGCCGGCGAGTATCTGGGGACGCTGGGCCCGCTTCACTTGAAGCTGCACCTGGCCGTGGATGCGAACGGCAAGATGAGCGGCACGCTGGATAGCCTTGACCAGGGGGCGAAGGGCCTGCCCTGTGCGGACTTCGAGCAAGATGGGCAGGCTCTGAGCTTCGCGGTTCCTTCCGTTCATGGAACGTGGAAGGGGACGGTGTCAAGCGATGGAGGCACTCTCTCCGGCACGTGGGACCAGGGTGCTCCAACGCCGGTGAAATTTATACGGGATTCGTTTGTGCCGGCAGCCAAGCCATCGGCCGTGGATGGGATCTGGTTGGGCACTTTGCAGGCCGGGAGCATGTCACTGCGGGTTCAGCTGCACGTAAAAAGCAACCAGGCGGGCCAGGAATTCTGCACCAACGACAGTGTCGACCAGCGGGCGATGGGAATGGAGTGCGCGAACGTTCAGTTTATCGCAGGAAGCTTTTTCTTCGACGTTCCGATCGTACATGGCCACTGGGAGGGCAAGCTGGCGAGCGATGGAAACACGCTCACCGGAACATGGAGCCAAGGCAGCCCGTTGCCGCTGAATTTTGCGCGGCAGGCGGCTGCGATTCAGCCGCCACCGCCGCCGCCGCCGCCCGTGGTTTACGATCCGGCTGCGAAACCGGCAACCGCAGCGGATATTGAAGAGGTATTGAAGAACGACCTGGCGGAGGCGCTGAAGAGCGGGGAGCTTGCGCCTTCGACGGGAGCGGGCGTATCGATTGGCGTTGTGGAGCACGGGGTGCGGCGCGTGTTCAGCTTTGGCACGGCGAAGGCGGACTCGATTTTCGAAATTGGCTCAATCACCAAGACGTTTACCGGCCTGGTGCTGGCGCAGATGGTGGAGCAAGGCAAGGTGAAGCTTGACGATCCGGTTCGGGAGTTGTTGCCGAGCGGCACGGTGGCCAAGCCCGCTGGGCCGGAGATTACGCTGGTGGATCTTGCGACACAACACTCCGGCCTGCCGCGCATGCCGGATGACTTCAATCCCACGGACAACGCCAACCCTTACGCGGACTATCACACCGCAAACATGTATGCGTTTCTGGCCAAAAATGGCGTGGGGAAGCCAGCGCAGCAGCCTCCGTATCTCTACAGCAACTTTGGGTTCGGGCTTTTGGGCCAGGCGCTGGCGGCGCGCGCGGGATCCAGCTACGAGCAGTTGCTAAAGCAGGAGGTTCTGCTGCCGCTCGGTTTAGGGGACACGACGATCACGCTTTCACCCGCGCTGAAGGCGCGCTTCATTGCGGGGCACGCGGCGTCGCATGAGCCGGCGCACGCGTGGGACCTGGATGCTTTCGCGGGAGCCGGAGGGATACGCTCGACGGCGGGAGACATGCTTGCGTACGTGGAGGCGAATCTGCATCCCGAAGCGCTGAGGCTTGCTGCGAAGAGTGCGGAGGCGGGTACGCTTTCAAAGGCGCTGGTTGCAAGCCACGAGCTGCGCGCGGACGCATTTCCTGGACAGCGAATTGCGCTGGCGTGGCACTTCGATCCGGTGTCAGGCAACTACTGGCACAATGGAGCGACGGGCGGATACAGCTCGTATGCGTTCTTCAACCCGAAGGGCGATTACGCTGCGGTGGTGTTGCTGAACACGTCGATCGGGGACAAGGGCAGCTTCGCGGATCGCGTGGGGGAACACATCAGCGAGAGGCTGGCGGGGAAGCAGGCGATTTCGCTGGCGAAGTAGGGGATGGTTTTTTGCCGTCCAGACTCCATGAAGTGCGGATTCTTGCTGGTTGACTCTTGACTGTTCCCATCCTTTCGTCTGAAAGAAGGTGAAAAGATGGGGCACCGAGATTTGTGGAATCCCACCCTAAGCGCAAAAAACAAATACGCGCTTAGGATG
>JANXQR010000821.1 GCA_025353435.1 Acidobacteriota bacterium
CGAAGAGGACGATGCCGGTAGTGGCTCGGCCCAACCGGTGCACAGGGTTTGCGTCAGGGGTTTGTTTTTGCACCAGGCGCAGCAGGGTGTTTTCCATGAAGCCGCCACCGGGGAGGGTGGGCAGCCCGCTGGGTTTGTTGACGGCCAACAAATGCGCGTCATCGAACAGGACTTCGAAGTGCTGAGGAGCGTCTGGTTCGATCCAGGGTGGGCGGTTCCAGACCAGGGTTTGGCCTGAAGTGAGCGATTCGCTTCCGGTGGCGATGACGCCGTTGACGGTGACTTCGCGGTTGTTCAGTCTTTGCTGCCAGACTTGCGGAGTGGAGTGTGAATAAAGGCTTGCCAAGTGGGAGAGCAAGGTTCGCCCATGATATTTGCTGCTGATGATTGTGGTATAGGCATATCCCCGGTTGAGCATGTGGTTTGAGTGTAAGCTATGAGCCGAAGTTCTCGCGGTGACCGCGGGTTTGCTGTTATCCATCGTCAGCCGTCCGCGAATACGCGGGCGGGAGAATCATCCATGCCCTCGCAACCTGGCTGGCAACTAGTGCAAATCTTTTCAACTTCGACTTTCAACGTGCGCATTTTTTGTGCAGCCCAACCGTTAATTTTGTTGTAACGGATTGCCCAACATGCTATTTTTCGCTTCCGTTAGATTTTCCTGACGTGCGGCGTGTCTCGGAAGCGAGTGTTAAGGAGCATCCACCGCAGCGAATTAAGAGTGCACTTTGGTAGAGTGCTTCAATCAACCCCAACCAACCTCAACCCTCAGGAGAAAATTTACAGTGAAGACAACTATCCTTTCGATATTGCTGATTACTTCCTTCGCTAGCGTGGCGTTAGCGGCTGACTCGAAAACGAACCCTACGAGCCTGGCGCGTCCCGACGCGGTCGCCCCCGGACGTATTGCCGTTCACCCATTCGTCGATGTGAAGGCGATCCAGGCAACGGTTACAAAGATTTTCGTTTCCGACGCCACAAATAACGTCGTGAACATTTACAACACTTCCGGCAAGAAGATCGGGCAGCTCACCGGTTTCAGCCAACCACAGGGATTGGCAACCGACACCAAGGGCAACCTGTATGTTGCCGACACCAATAACAGCCAAATTCTGGTCTATGCTCCGCCTTACACAAAAGCGCCCAAGAAGCTGAGTGATCCGGGCTATTTTCCTGCCGGCGTCGCTGTCGTTACGATCGGGACGGCGACATACGTCGGAGTATCGAATATTTGCTCGGCCCCATCGTGCGGGCAAGGCGGATTCATTGTGTACAAGAACGGAAAAGCACAAAAGCCGATCCTGAGTTCTTTAATTTCTCGAGTTTATTTCCTTGGATTCGACGCCAAGGGTAACCTCTATGCCGACGGTCAGGATTCTGCCAGCTCGGTCGTGATCGGCGAAATCGCCAACGCAACCACTACCGGCAAAACATTCAAGGTACTCAAAACCGGAAACACAATCAGTTTTCCCGGTGGGATTGAGGTAACCACCAAGGGCTTGATCGCTATCGACGATCAGAATGGCGCCGCGATCTACTCCTATAATCCGCCGAAAAATGGCTCGCTCGGCAATCCGGTTGCGACGACCACTCTCACCGGTTCGGGCGATGCCGTAACGTTCACATTCACGAACGACAACAAAGACATATTTACGGCGGATGCCTCGAATGCCGCCTCACTGGAGTTTGCATATCCCAAGGGCGGAAGCCCGTTGAAAACCATTCCGGTAACGGGTGGCCAACCGATCGGCGTGGCGGTGGTTCCAGCGCCTTTGCCGTAACTCACGTTTGTTAGCGAGGGGTGGGGCGGACGCATCAGCGTCCGCCCTTTTTCATGCTCTAGTGAATCCAGACGGCGAAGCTGCCTCAAGATGGATTGGTTCTCCGGTAACGGGGTAGTTGGATTTTAGAAATTGGGCGTGCAGAAAATATCCTGCAACCCAACTTCGTCGTAGAATTTCGGTTTCTGTCGATTCGGAGGATCCATGCAGCCAACTATTCTTCTCGCCGCATTCTTTGAATTTTCTCGCACCGCCTTCTCGATGTCCGTTGCGGGCCTAGCGCTGCTGGCGATTGGCCTGTTGGCCGCGAAGAGCGCGCTTGCCCAGGCTCGTGGCCTCGACAAGATCGTAGCCCTTACGAACTTGTGCTTCGCCATTCCGTTGGCGGTCTTCGGCGCGGAACATCTCTCCGCCGGAAAGTTCATGACGGGCATGGTGCCGTCGTACATATCATGGCATTTGTTTTGGGTCTATTTCGTCGGCTTTGCGCTGATCGCCGCAGCTTTGAGCATCGCCACCGGGATTCAGGTGCGCTGGTCCGGCCTGTTGTTCGGGATCATGATGTTTCTGTTTGTGGCGATGCTGCATTTCGAGCGAGCCCTCGCCATCGGCGGCCGAATCCCATGGACCATCGTCTTCCGGGAAAGTTCGTTCGGAGGCGGCGCCTGGGTTCTGGCGGGAATTGCCATGCGCGGATCGCGTGGAGGCAAGGGCCTCATCACCGTGGGGCGCGTGCTGATCGCGATCGCCGCCATCTTTTTCGGCGTGCAGCACTTTCTGCACCCGCTGGGACTGCCCGGCGTTCCGCTCGAAAAGGAGATGCCCACGTGGGTTCCGGCTCGCGTCTTGATCGACTATCTGACGGGCGCAGGTCTGATCGTTGCCGGCGTCTGCTTTCTGTCGGCGCGGAAGATGCGCATGGCGGCCACTTATCTCGGCGCTTGGATTGTGTTCTTGGTTGTGGTCATCTATGGGCCTGTCCTGATCGGGGCGCTGGCGGACCCGAGTACCGCAGTGAAAGTCGAGGGGCTCAACTATTTTGCCGACACGCTTCTGTTTGGCGGGGTAATTCTTTCGTTGGCCCGCGCCAAGACAGGCTCCGACTAAGGTCGGTGACATGCTCGTGGGGCAGGTGGCCACCCTTTTGTGCTTCTGGCGTTGGAGAAATCAAGCTTGGAAAGGGTGCGCTACCCACCCCGCTAACCTTCGTCAAACGGATTAACGTCGGCGAGCAAGCCCCTTTGCAGAGGCCTCGGATCCAACTGGTTCACGGAACGGTTCCACAGGAATGCGCTCGTAACGCACTTCCAGCACGGTCAGGTATTCTGTGCCGCCCGGCAATTGAAGGACTACGTTGTCACCGGCTGCCGACTTCATCAACGCGCGCCCCAAAGGGGACACCCAACTGATGTGGTTACGGTTGAGATCGATCTCGTCGGTGCCTACGATACTAACCACTCGCGATACTCCCGCGGCATTGGCATAGCGCACGGTCGCTCCAAAGAAGGCCCTCGTCGCCGCCTGCCCGGCTCTCGGAGCTTCCGGGTCCACCACTTCCGCGGCTTCGATTCGCTTGGTGAGAAAGCGAATCCGCCCATCGATCTGCCGCAGCCGCCGCTTGCCGTACTGATAGTCGGCGTTTTCACTGCGATCGCCGTTGCCGGCAGCCCACGACACCACCTCCGCCACGGCCGGGCGGTCCCTGGTCAGCAAGAACCGGTGCTCATTTCTCAAGCGCTCGAGCCCGCCAGGCGTTATGTAGTTCTTGACCTGCGGCGCGGGCTCAGCCGCAGGTGGTTGTCTGGTGAAACCTTTCCGCATCCCGTAATCCTTCCAGCGCGAACCGGTGCGTGCCCAAATAAATGCGGATGAACGCTGGATGGAGAACACTGTAGGTCATCCACGTTCATGGGAGTTCATCTGCGGCCTAACTGATTTTTTCACGTCTTCCGGCCCCTTGGCAGCTCCTATCCATCTTCTCGGATAAGTGTCGGCAAAGGCATGCTTTGCACAACAGTACCGATAACGGCTGTTGGCGAAGGATTGATGGCCGAGCGTCGTCGATCCGGCGGACGGCCCCAATCTCATAGGCGGATTGTTCAACTGAAGGTGCCCCGGGCCCCTCCCCGCCCCGGAATCGGGGAGGGATGCGAGCCGGGTCGGAGAGGACCTCGTCTTGGGGGTGCCCCGTCCTGACTTGTCAGGGAGGGAAACCATTTTTCCCCATACCTCCACGCCATGTCTTCCCGCTCCCCCCTGGAAAAGTTGTCAAGTGCCCAACCTGTGGAAATCGTTGCAACATACTCATTCCAAATCGAATAAATATATTGGAAAATCCATTATTAATTCAGCGAACCTGCCATACTTAAGTTAGGTCAGAAATAAGCCCCTCCCGGTACATTCCTGGAGGGGCTTTTCAGTTGATCGCTGTTTCTCTTGCTCTCTTGTTCCTTTGTTCTCAGGTTGTCGTGTTCTCTTGTTCACTTCTTCACTTTTTCACTTTTCACTGTTCATTGTTCACTGTTCACTGTTCACTGTTCACTGTTCACTGTTCACTGAAAAGTGATTTAAATCACGGTGAGCGAAAATTCCCCCCTTTTCGGGGTGTAATCGCATGAATCAAATCATGTTGCTCGTTTTTATTTTGCGTGTGAATGTGCTTTTAAGGGATTATTCGTCAACCTTCCACACAAAAGCGCCCGTCTGCGGAAGTCCGATATGAGCCAGCACGCGGTAAACGAACTGCCGGGCCATCTCGTCGGAATCGGTGGGCTGATTGTAGAAAGTCGGAATCACCGGGAAAATTACTGCCCCGGCCTCCGCCGCAAGCGTCATGTTGCGCAAATGAATTCGGTTGAACGGCGTCTCCCGCACGCAAAGCAGCAGCGGCCGCCGTTCTTTCAACGTCACATCCGCGGCTCGCGCAACAAGCGAGTTCGCCAAACCATGGGCAATCGCCGCCAGTGTACCCATCGAGCAAGGGAGAATAATCATCCCGCTCGAACGATGGCTTCCGCTGGCGATCGATGCCCCAATATTCGCGTCCGCATGCTGGATCGTTTTTTTCGGCGCAGCGCCCAGCAGTTTTTCCAGCAGGTCGTTGCGGCCGGATAAACCCAGCTCCTCAACCACAACGCGCAAAGAGTTTTCGGAGGCAACAAAGTGAACTTTCGCAACCCGATCGTCGGCTTCCAGCGCACGCAACAGTTCGCGCCCGAACACCGCGCCCGAAGCCCCCGTAATCGCGACCGTAAGTTCAACTGCTTCCAAGAAGCACTCCGTTTCACTGAGTTTTCAGTCTTTCAACACTCGTTTGAATATCGCGTCCACGTTGCCCAGTTGGCGCGTGTAGTCGAAGGTTTTTGCCAGCTTTTCGGGATTAAGCAAGGCGGAAATCTGAGGGTCGCGGGCTACTTCGTCGCGGAAAATCAGATCCTCTTTCCACGACCGCATGGCGTGGGATTGGACCAGGCGGTAGGCGTCTTCGCGCATCATGCCGGCTTCAGCCAGATCGAGGAGAAGCTGCCCAGAAAAGATCAGCCCGCCGGTGGACTCGAGGTTCTTCTTCATCCGCTCCGGGTAGACCAGCAGCCGGTCGATGAGATCGGCGGTCTTGGCCAGCAGGTAGTCAACAAGAATGGTTGAGTCGGGGAAGATGACCCGCTCGACCGAAGAGTGCGAGATGTCGCGCTCGTGCCAAAGGGCGATGTTTTCGAATGCAGCCTGGGCGTTGCCGCGCAATACGCGGGCGAGGCCGCTGATCTGTTCTGAAGTAATGGGGTTCTTCTTGTGCGGCATGGCCGAAGAGCCCTTTTGCTTTTCGCTGAAGTACTCCTGCGCCTCGCGAACTTCGGTGCGCTGCAAATGGCGGATTTCGACGGCAAACTTGTCCAGAGAGCTGCCGATTATTGCCAGTGTGGAGATGTATTCCGCGTGGCGATCGCGCTGAATGACTTGCGTGGCGACGGGGGCAGGCTTAAGGCCGAGGCGGGCGCAGATGCGCTCTTCGTGCTCGGGCTTCAAATGGCCAAAGGTGCCGACTGCGCCAGAGAGCTTGCCAACCCGCATCGTCTCGGCGGCGTGGTCGAAGCGGTCCAGGTTGCGCTCCATCTCGGCGAACCAGTTGAGCAGTTTGAGGCCGAAGGTTGTGGGCTCGGCGTGGATGCCGTGGGTGCGGCCGATCGTCGGTGTGTGCTTGAACTCGACGGCGCGGCGCTTGAGCACGTCCATCAGCTTTACGAGGCCGGCGCGAATGTGGACTGACGCTTCCTTGACCTGGAGGGCCTGGGCCGTATCAACAACGTCATTGGAGGTGAGACCGTAGTGCAGCCAGCGGGACTCGGCGTCGAGGCCCTGGGCTTTCAGGCTTTCGGCGACGGCGGTAGTGAAGGCGATAACGTCGTGCTTGACCTCGGCTTCGATGGCCTGGATGCGGTCGACGGAGAAGCTGCTTTTGGTGGCGATGGCCTCGGCGGCGGCGGCTGGAATAACGCCGTCTTCGGCGAGAACAGCGCTGGCGGCGGCTTCAACTTCAAGCCAGCAGCGGTACTTGCTTTCTTCCGTCCAGATGCGGCCCATGGCGGGGCGGGTGTAGCGATCGATCAATGAGTGCCTCCGGCAGAGGGGTCAGTGAAGAGTGAAAAGTGAAAAAAGATGAAGCGCAACAGTCGATTGTACGGCGCAGCACGGGACTTCGCGTGCCGGAGCGGGGACCGGGGCGGAGAGGTCAGGGGCGGGGGATGTTCAGGCGTTTGTACATCTCGTCGTAGAGGAGGCCGCGGCCGGGGGTGTAGGGCTGGAACCATTCGCCATCTATGACGAGTTGGGGGACGGCGCGCTTGCCCACGATGCGGATGAGTTCGTCAGATGCGGCGCGGTCGGCGTCGACGTTGATCTCGGTATAGTCGATCCCGTGGGATTCCAGAAACTGCTTGGCGGTCCGGCAATCCCGGCACCAGGTAGACGTATAAACCTGCACCTTCATATGTGCCAATTGTAGATTGTTCAGCTGATAGGATCGGGTTTAATCATGACTGCCGCTGAGATCAAGAACTTGTTGAAGTTGGCGCCGCATCCGATTGAGGGTGGGCACTTTCGCCAGACTTACATGTCGGGCATGCAAGTAGAGACGCCACATGGGTCGAGGGGCGCGGGGTCAGCGATTTACTACCTGCTGGAGACGGGCACATTCTCCGAGATGCATGTGCTGACGTCGGACGAGATGTTTCATTTCTACCTGGGGGACCCGGTAGAGATGCTGCAGTTGTTGCCGGGTGGCCGCTCGGCGGTGGTGACGCTGGGGCCGGATTTAGCCGCTGGGCAGCATGTGCAATTGACTGTGCCGGCTGGGGTTTGGCAGGGGACGCGGCTGGTTGGGGATGGGACGGTGGCGCTGCTGGGGTGCACGGTGACGCCGGGGTTTAATTATGCGGACTACAAGAATGCGCGGAGCGCGGACCTGATTGCGAAGTGGCCGGCGGAAGCGGAAAGGATTCGGGGGCTGACGCGCAGTTAAGAAAGGGCACCATCACGAAGTAAGCGGGGATTCGCGGAATCCCGTGTATCAAAAGCGAGACCTGGGGCACCCTCGATTTGTGCTGAAAATGCGAACGACAAAGCAAATGCAAGGACAGAAGCAGGTCCCTCGGCTCCGCTGAAAAACGCTTCGCTCGGGATGACACTTCTGACGAATCGCCCCACCCTCGTCAG
>JANXQR010000080.1 GCA_025353435.1 Acidobacteriota bacterium
GATGGCTCCATTTCGGTCCCCTACCTCCCCGGAAGAACGTAGGAAGTAGACCAGAAGAGGGGCACGCGGCATACCTTTCCATCGCTCGATCCCGGCGGGGTCGGCCCGGTCTGTTTCAGCGAATTTATTGGGCGAGGATCGGGCTCTCTTCATGCGGGTTTACCTACAGCGCTTCAGCGTAATTGTCGGATTCTGCATCTTAGTGGTGATGCTGATTGCAGGCACTCTTGTCACGCGCCGGCGCGTGAACGTGGAGATTTACGATCATTATCGGGTCGCTCACACTCGGCAGGTCTTGTTCGAACTTGAGCAGACCGACTCTCTGCTCAAGGACGCTGAGACTGGCCAACTCGGGTTTCTCTATACCGGGAATGCCAAGTACTTAACTCCCTACAGTGAGGCAGTCGCCGTAGTCGACTCGCACATCGACAGTCTTTCGCAACTGGTTTCTGACAACCCAGGGCAGTCGGTCTTCACCCGAGAACTACGCATGCTTTCGCATCAAGAACTTGCGGAACTCAAGGAGACTATCGATCTGTTCGAGGCGGGTAGACGCGACGAAGCAAGGGTCGTCGTCTTGTCTGATCGTGGCCTGGCAATCATGACCCGAATTCGCGGGGTGATTGACGCACTGGAGACGCGGGAACTGGCTCTCGATACGGAAAGGTCGGCGCGTTATGAAAGGAATGTTCGCGCGACGATTCTGTGGATCTACATCTTTGCCGCTGTGGCCGTTATGGGCCTGGCTTCTCTGGCCTATTTCATTCTTCGCGAGATGCGTCTGCGCGAAGAGCACAACGAAGAGATCCGTCAGGGGGAGGAGTGGTTCAGGACCACACTCACCAGCATTGGCGATGCGGTGATTGCCACCGACCGCGAGGGCACAGTGACATTTCTCAACCCGGTAGCTGAGAAGCTGACCGGAATGGAACCGAAAGAGGCCGTCGGCCGCGTCATCCAGGACGTGTTTCCCATCTTCAGTGAGTTCACCGGGACGGCGAGCGACAATCCCGTAAAAAAAGTGATCGAGAAGGGGACGGTCGAAGGTCTGGCCAATCGCACCGTGCTGCAGAATGTGGACGGACGGCTCATTCCAATCGAAAATAGCGTCGCTCCCATCCGTAACGAGAAGGGAGAACTGATCGGGGTTGTGCTGGTGTTTCGCGACGTAACTGCGGAACGCCAGTCTCAGGAATTGTTGCGCAAGAGTGAAAAACTCTCCGCGGCGGCGCGGCTTTCGGCGACGGTGGCCCATGAGATCAACAACCCGCTCGAAGCGGTGTGCAATCTCATCTACCTTGCCAAGTCGGCCCCCGACACAACTGCCGAAGTGGTGGAACAACTGACCATGGCTGAGCATGAGTTGGAGCGGGTTGCGCACATCACGCGGCAGACGCTCGGCTTTTATCGCGAATCGAGAGTACCGCAACCCATTGAGCTCGTCCCTATCATCGAATCGGTGATGGGGTTGTACTCTAACAAGGTAAAGTCGAAGAATATTAACGTGCAACTTGATTACGGAGATTGCGCGCCGGTGATTGGGGTGCCCGGGGAGCTTCGCCAGGCTATCGCCAATCTACTTTCAAATGCCGTGGACGCAGTGGAGAAGAACGGCAACATCGCGGTGAGCGTTCGTTGCGTGAGCGATTCGGGAGAGAACGAAATCCAACTTGTAATCGAGGATGATGGCCCGGGGATCCTGAATGAGGATTTGCAACACATCTTCGAACCGTTCTTTACCACCAAGAAGGACGTTGGTACTGGGCTCGGTCTCTATGTGACGCGCGAGATTCTGGAGCGGCACGGAGGCAGCGTGGCAGTGCGGACTGAGGCGAATCACAAAAAAATGACAGGGGCATGTTTTGTTGTTCGCCTGCCATGCAACCATGATCCGCTCGCACACGATACTGTCGCCGCTCGCGCCTGAGGTGGTTTCGTGGGATCAGTTCGCTAACAACCCGTCGACAACCCGTTGCGAATACGGCATAGTCGTATCCATGCAAAACTTCAACATCGGAGTTGCTTGCCTCTATCGTGCGGCTATCGCCGCTGCCGTTCTGACGGCCATCACGGGGCCAGGCGCAATCGGCGCCCAAGAGGCGCATGGCGCCTCCGCAACAGTGCTGCATGCCGCGCGGCTGTTGCAGGTGGAGTCGGGCACGCTGTTGGAGCCTGGCGAAGTGCTGGTGGTGGGTGAGCGGATCAAGGCCGTCGGTAAGTCGGTTGAGCATCCGCATGGCGCAAAGGTAGTCGACCTGGGCGACGTGACGTTGATGCCGGGGCTGATAGACGCGCATGTTCACTTGTTCCTGCATCCGGGCGCGGAGGATTTGCAGACCGTGGAGGAGTCTGTGCCATGGCGCGTGATCCTGGCCGAGCAGGCGGCGAAGGCTGATCTGCTGGCGGGATATACCGCAGAGCGCGACATGGGTACGGAGGGGGCGTCCTCCGCCGACACCTCAATTCGAAGAGCTATCGATGAGGGCCTGATTCCGGGACCGCGGCTGCGCATAAGTGGCAATGCTATCGACATTCTCGGTGGCCACGAAGACGCCAATCGCTACAATCCTGCGCAGCATGTGTTGTCCAATGCGGATTATGCAAACTCCGCCGAGCAGCTTGTGGAAGTCATGCGCGAGCAGCACAAGGAAGGTTCGGACTTCGCGAAGATTTACGAGACGGGGCCGGACCGGATGATCGATAGCGTGCTGCGTACGCCGTACCAGTACACGGCCGATCAATTGCACGCTGCGGTGGAAGAGGCGCATCGCCTGGGCACTGTGGTTGCGGTGCATGCAATGGGCGAGCCGGGCACGCTGTATGCGGCGCAGGCTGGCGTTGCGTCAATTGATCACGCCACGCAGTTGAGCGACGAGACGATTCGGCTGATGAAGGAGA
>JANXQR010000109.1 GCA_025353435.1 Acidobacteriota bacterium
CCGCGAAAAAGGCGCTGGCCATGGATGCGACGGATCAGTCCAAGGTCACCCAAATCCGCAAAGTTTAGGGAAGAATGGAAATACTTCGCACGGTTGACGAACTACGCGCCTGGTCCCGCGCCGCCCACAAGTCTGACAAGACGGTCGGCCTCGTTCCCACCATGGGCGCGCTGCACCAGGGCCACGCGTCCTTGATTCGCGCTGCGGCGGCATCCTGCGGCGCAACCGCAGTCACCGTCTTCGTCAACCCCACCCAATTCGGCCCCAACGAGGACTTCGCCCGCTACCCCCGCACCTTCGACGCCGACTGCACCCTCGCCCAGGCCCAAGGTGCCGACGTCACCTTCGCACCAGCCGTTGACGAGATTTACCCGGAAGGCGCTGCCACATTTGTCGAAGTCGAAGACATCGGCGACCGTCTCGACGGCGTATCCAGGCCCAAACACTTTCGAGGAGTGTCGACCGTAGTTGCCAAGCTTTTCATCGCCACCGAAGCCGATCTCGCCTTCTTCGGCCAGAAAGACGCTGCCCAGGTCGCCATCCTCCGCCGCATGACTACCGACCTCCGCCTGGCAACCAAGATCGTCGTATGCCCCATCGTTCGCGAACCGGACGGCCTCGCACTCAGCTCCCGAAACGTCTACCTAACGTCGTCCCAGCGCATCCAGGCACTGGCCCTCTGCCGCGCCATCGGAGTCGCCGAATCTCTCGTCGGCCACGGCCAGCGCACCGCAGCGATCCTCATGGAGGCAGCGCACGCAGTGTTCGGCGCCGAGCCCGCTATCCGCGTTGACTACATCTCCGTAGTCGACTGGTCGACCCTGCTCCCCGTCGAAACCGCCGCCCCCGGCACCCTCTTCGCCGTCGCCGCCTGGGTCGGCAACACCCGCCTCATCGACAACACCATCCTCAGCTGAAAGCGTCGGGCCGCCCCGCGGATCGGCCTTCGTTCGAAGCCCAACGACTCACTTTGCCCACGGCAACGGCCACGGCTGCACGATCACGTTGTCCGCGTTGGGAATAGCGTAAGGGGATCCCGGCGCCTGCCGGTGCTCCGATCGCGTCACCGTGAACACGTAGAGCTTTCCGGCGGTCCGGCTCAGGGCATAGAGATGATTGTGGTTATCCCAAAACATCTGGTCGATTTCGTCGGTAGTCAACAGGCCGGTGTAGGGCGTGATGGGATGGCTGCCGTTGAAACTGAATACTTGCAGTCCGCCGCCGCCCGCGACCGCCACCAGCTTGCCCGACGGAGCCATGCAAATATCCGTCACGGCCCCCACGGCCACGGCGGGCATGTTTTGGTAGGTGCTGCTCGTGGTGAGATTGCCGCTCGCATCCGCAGTGTAGGTAGCCAGCTGATACGGTCCTGCAGGGGCTCCGAAACCCTGGTTCGGCTGCATGGGAATGGCAAGATTGTTGGTTGGATCGGCAGCAGCCAGGAACGGGCACCAGCCTTCATTTGGTGGAGCCGCTGGGAATGGCGGATTCAGGTTCAACTGCGTCAGCGATCCGTCCCCTTTGCGCAGGAAGCCATAGATGGACGGCGTAAAGTGATAGCAGCTTGAGGAGTACGCGAACTGATTGTTGCCGACGAAGCTCAACAGCGTATTCAACTCCGGGCTTGCTCCTGCTTCGTTCAAAAACGTCAGCGCGCCCGTGGGCTTTTGAATTGCGAACGACTGATAGGTAGAGTTCGCGCAGTTATTGCCGATGATGTCCACGTTATAGAGCGACTGCCCGGTGTGGTCGAGCTCGATCGATCCGGCGTAGTCGCACTGCCCCGGCTGTTCCACGCTCGAGGTATAGGAGTGGCGCAGCGATCCATCGGACTCGATTGAATAAGCCAGAATATTGGCGCTACCTGGTTGCGAGCCGAACAGGTAGAGGCCGTTGACTGCCATCGAAGTCACGTTATCCGGGAACGGAGAACCGGGCACGGCGGTTAGGCGTCCGTTTGGAGCTGCCGCAAAGGCCTGGACCTGCGCAGTTCCCGTGTTGGAATCGATCGTGTTCGAAACATACA
>JANXQR010000114.1 GCA_025353435.1 Acidobacteriota bacterium
GGTCACCTTCACCAGAACGGGAGCGACTCTGCGTTACGCCGGAAGGTCTTTTCACCGATTTACCGGAGGCAGCAAAGCGAACTACGTCGAAGAGGGATCTGGAGAGCCATATTGGATTTCAGGACCAAGACGTGATGGGGCTGACCGCTTGTACGCGAGCAACATTCCGATCGAGATCGACGAGGATGTGCGCGAGGAGTATTGGACCGAGATTCGAAACATGCCGGAATTGAAAGAACGCTCGCAGGCGTCGTTATCAACCATGAACCGACCAAACGCAACATCCTTAACACGCTTGTAGACGAGAAAAACGAGAATGAGTTCAGCGACTGAAAATCACGTTGGTCCCCGCACCACAGGCAAAGTTCGCCCGCACCAGACGCAGAATGAGCGGCTGGTCTTTGAGAAATCTTCACCTGGCAAGAAGGCTTACAAATTGCCTCCGCTCGATGTGCCGGCTATTGATGTTGCAGCCTTGCTTGGTGAAACGCACCGGAAGGTAGCTGGGGAATTGCCCGAGCTTAGCGAGATCGAGATCATCCGCCACTTCACGCGGCTGTCGACGTGGAACTACGCGATCGACCTCGGCATGTATCCGCTAGGCTCGTGCACCATGAAGTACAACCCGCGCGTAAACGAGTTTGTGTCGCGAATCGAAGGGCTGGCAGAGGCGCATCCCTACCGGCCGGACGCGCTGGCGCAGGGAATTCTCGACGTGATCGAGCTGCTGCAGAAGTGCCTCATCGAGATTACCGGTATGGACACGATCACGCTGCAGCCTGCGGCGGGCGCGCATGGCGAGTTCACAGGCATCCTGCTCGTCCGGGCTCGGCATGAGTCGAATGGGAATCCGCGCAGGAAGGTGATTATCCCCGACTCGGCGCACGGAACCAATCCGGCGACGGCGGCCATCTGCGGCTATCAAGTTGAGAATCTGAAGTCGAACGCGGACGGCGGCATCGACCTTGAGGCGCTGGCCCGGCAGGTGGATGAAGAGACCGCAGCCTTGATGCTGACCAATCCTTCGACCATCGGTGTGTTCGAGAATCAGATCCACAAAATCGCGGAAATTCTGCATGCCAAAGGCGCGCTGCTCTACATGGACGGCGCCAACATGAACGCGCTGGTTGGCAAGGTGCGGCCGGGCGACTTCGGCGTGGACGTGATGCACCTGAATCTGCACAAGACATTTTCAACTCCGCATGGCGGCGGTGGGCCGGGCTCAGGGCCGGTGGCATGCAAGGCATTCCTCGAGCCGTTTCTTCCCACGCCTGTTTTGATGACGAAGGCCGATGGGACGAAGGGCTGGAACTATGACCGCCCGCAGAGCGTAGGCCGCGTGCGCGCGTTCTACGGAAACACAGGCATGTTCATCCGCGCGCTGGCGTACATCCTGGCGAACGGGCCAGACGGGCTGCGGCAAACCACCGAAGATGCAGTGTTGAACGCGAACTACATTCGCCACAAACTCGAGGACCTTTACGAGTTGCCGTACAAAACGCCGTCGATGCACGAGGTGGTGTTCAGCGACAAGCGGCAGGCGGCCAAGGGCGTGAAAACGGGCGACATTGCCAAGCGATTGATCGACTACGGCTTCCATCCGTACACGGTGAGCTTCCCGCTCATTGTGCCGGGAGCGCTGATGATTGAGCCCACCGAGAGCGAGTCGGTGGAGGAGCTCGATCTGTTCATCGCTGCCATGCGTGCGATCGCGAAGGAAGTCGATGAGACTCCAGAGCTGGTGAAGACAGCGCCGCACTCGACGCGAGTTTCGCGGCTCGATGAAGTGGGCGCGGCACGCAAGCCGGTTTTGCGCTGGAAACCTGCCTAACGAAAAAAAGTTTTCCGCAGAAGAGCCGCCTCAACGTGGTGCAAATCGACCACTTAGGCGGCTTTTCCAGTTTTGCCCTCTTTTCTCACAAGGTTCCGACCCGAAGCGGAGTGCCCACACAAAGCTATTCTGAGACTGTCCATGGCAACCATTCCCAACCTCAGCGGCTTCGACACCGGATTGCCCGCAAACGTGGAAGCTGAGAAGACCATTCTTGGCGCAATCCTGCTCGACAACGATGCCCACTCCGAGGCGGCGGAGAAAATTACTGCCGACGACTTTTCGCTGAACGCACACCAGCGAATTTATGGCCGCATGAGCGAGATGTTGAATGAGCAGCGTCCCGTCGACATCGTGACACTGTCCAACGAACTCGCCCGGAATAAGGAGTTGGAAGCGGTCAACGGCGTGGCCTACCTTGCGTCACTCACCGAAGGCTTGCCGCGACGCCCGGTGATCGATGAGTACATCAAGATCGTCAAGGACAAGGCCTTGCTCCGGCGACTGATGGCGATCTGCTCGACGGCCATCGCACGGGCGGCCGATCAGAGCGAGCCAGCGCTCGATGTATTAGGCGCCGCGGAAGAACGCCTTCATGAAGTAAGCGAGAACAGCATTTCAGATGGGCTGGAGCCGCTGTACAAAGTGGTTGCCGACTCCTTCGGTTCGATCGACAACCTTTACAGCCAAGGGTCAAGAATTGTCACCGGCCTGGCAACTGATTTTCACGATTTGGATGAAAAGACCAGCGGACTGCAGAAGGGCGAACTCATCATTATCGCGGCCCGGCCTTCCATGGGCAAAACCGCGTTGGCCATCAACATCTGCCAGAATGCGGCGGTAAACCACGGTGCGGTGGTGGCGGTTTTCAGCCTGGAAATGAGCAAGGAGTCGCTACTGCGACGCATGCTTGCCTCCCAGGCTTGGGTTGACCAACGCAAGCTGCAGACGGGCTTTCTGTTGAAAGATGATCACGACAAATTGCAGCGGGCCTTGAATGACCTTGTGGAGTCAAAACTATTCATTGATGACACGGCGGGAATATCGCTGACCGAGATGCGTGCCAAAGCTCGCCGGCTGAAACAGAAGACAAAGCGACTCGACCTGGTGATGGTGGACTATCTGCAATTGATGTCGAGCACTTCGCCCGCGGCGGGCGGCAAGCGGCCTGAGAACCGCACGCAGGAAGTATCAGCGATTTCGCGCGGCCTTAAAGCGCTGGCCAAGGAACTCGACGTGCCGGTGGTGGCACTGTCGCAGCTTTCGCGTTCGAGCGAGCGCCGCGGAGAAGACAAGCGGCCGTTGCTGAGCGACCTGCGCGAGTCGGGATCGATCGAGCAGGATGCCGACGTCGTTGCGTTCATCCATCGCGAGGCGTATTACAACCGCGATGAGGAGATGTCGGAATCAGACAAAGCGAAGTCAGAGATCATCATCGCCAAGCAACGCAACGGTCCCACCGGCGTGGTGTATCTGAATTTCATTTCGATGTACACCCGCTTTGAAAATCAAGACCACGGGCACCAAGTGTAGGTCGTGAAGTGTAAGTCGTCA
>JANXQR010000126.1 GCA_025353435.1 Acidobacteriota bacterium
GGGAGGTTTGAGCAAGCGGGTTACCTCCAAGAACGACACATGATGCGATAGCGGCAAACGCGGCCAGCGACCGAACTCGACAATCCTTCATGAATGCGATTCTCGTGATCTATCGGAATCGCTGGGTGCGGCATTGTGGCAGTTTGTTCAGTGTCACGCGCACCGATCTTTCGGCTTCGGGTTGTATTGTGGGCGATTCGCACCCTATCCGCCCGCACGGCGAAGCAACGGCAAAACTGAAAACATAGCTTCCGGACTGGCGTGACTCGACAACCAGTTGTAATGCAAACATTGGCAGCAGTGCAGACCCGGCCTTTTAGTCATTTAGCTTGAAGTTGACGCCCACGGGAATTCGGACCGGGACAGGTTCGCCGTCCTTCGAGGCGGGTTGAAACGTGTATTTGCTGACTGCTTTCAGGGCCTGCTCGTCCAATCCAGCGGGTAGGTGGGTGCTGACTATATGCATGTCGCCGACGCTCCCATCTTCCCTCACAAGCACGCTCACAAAAACCTCTCCTTGCACCCGCTTCTTACGCGCTTCCTTTGAGAACTCCGCCTCAGGGAAGATGCGCGGTACAGGAGAATGATCCAGCTGATCTCTGGACGTGAGCAGAGGTACGGGGCGACCTTCACCGCCGAACGACACCCAAATCTCGATGCGAACCGATACGGGCTGACCGTGTACCTTACCCGGTGAGAAGATTGACTGGCGCACAGCAGCAATTGCGGCTTCGTCAAGTGGACTGGGTCTCACATTTTCAACCTGGATGCTGACTGGATGTCCATCTGTGCCAATTACTGCGCTCAGCGCGCATACGTGCTTGATGGTTGAAACTTGCGGCTCGCTCGGGTAAACAGCGGAGACCCCATGCTGGAGTTTGGGTGACTCGACCCCAAAACCTGGAAAATACACGCCGTCCTTGTCCGGCAGAGGTTCCGGTTTCTGGCCGGGCGCAATCGCGTTCGTTAGCAGCAAAGAGGCAAGAAGTACTACGGAGCCGCGCATTGACATCTCCTTTTTGCGTGAACTGGCACAGTATCAGATCGTGATTTCTACCGGCAACCCGATCCAATTCTCTCGACCTCAACCCAACAAATTCGCAATGCCAACTGCAACAGATTTAGATCTCGTTGTGATTGGATTGTGGGCGATACGCACGTAACTCCCCAAAGGGCGAAGTATCGGCGAACCAAAAGTTGTTTCCGCATCGGCGGTAATACGACCGGAACTTCAAGAAAGAATAGTGCCCCCACCGCTCGCGCCGGATGAGCGCACTGATGTCGCAAAGAGAGAGTTGCCTCGTCATCGGGCTAGTGATTCGAAGACGGATCAGTTATCGCTTGCTGCTCAGAAGTTCTGCATCATCCACGCATTGCTGTTCTGGGCATAGCCCGGCATGGCGACATGCCGTCCGTCTGGGGATGGGATAGCCCAGGGCATTTGCGTGCCCTTTGGCTCCCATAGAATATTCGCGTGGCCCTGAAGATCGACGTGAAGGAGAACTCCGCTCGGCTGCATGCTTGACGTAAACAGCCCTTTTCCATCGGCGGTCCAATCCAGACCTTGCAGATTGTTCCAATGCTGGACGGCGATTTTATGGTCCGCGTGGGTATTGATCGAGAGCACGTGAAGTTCCCCCGTTGATTGCTTGAGGATGGCGATCCTGGTGGCGTCGGGGGAAATTGCCCATGTGTAAGTCAACTCCGGATCGATTTCAAATCGCGCCAACTCATGACCGCGCCCGAGCACTGGATCGAAGCTCGTGAACACAAGGTGTTTCTTATCTGGCCCTGTCGCTATTGCACAAATGGTCGCAGGCGCTTGAGCGCAGCGAACTGTGTCGGCGATGTAGTCTCTGAGAATGAACTGAGGTGTTCCTCCCGTAATAGGGACCCTGAGCACATCCGCATTGGCTCCATACTCATAGTTCTTGGGAAAGTGAGGATAGATCAGCCACTTGCCATCGGGGCTCATGCGCGGAATGGTGTCACCAACTATTCCGGTCGAATCGATACCGGTGATGATGGGAATAGCGGGGTCTTCGTTCAGCCTTTGCCGGTAGAATCCCCACGTTCCGTTTCGGTTCGAAACGAAAATGACCTCTTGACTGTCAGCGGTCCAGGCAGTCGGAAACTCCTGGCCTTCCGTCATCGTAAGGTGTTTGGGAGGTGCGATCCTGGTGGCATCAGGTGCGAGGTCGGCGACATAGACGCTGTATTCATCTGACCGTCTCAAAAAGACGAGCTGCTTTCCATCCGACGTTGCCGAGATTGAGCCCATACAGAAACCTGCACTATGTGTTAGCTGGCTTGGCT
>JANXQR010000137.1 GCA_025353435.1 Acidobacteriota bacterium
CCGGGCGCCCCGCCCACATCATCGCCAAGATGAACGCCTTGCTCGAGCCCAGCGTCATCGAATCCCTCTACCAGGCCTCCCAGGCCGGGTGCGAAATCGACCTCATCATTCGCGGCCTCTGCATTATCCGCCCCGGGGTCAAAGGCCTTTCTGACCGCATCCGCGTCCGCTCCATCGTCGGCCGCTTCCTCGAGCACTCCCGCATCTTCCACTTCGCCAACGGCGGCGACCCCGAAATCTACATCGGGTCCGCCGACTGGATGCCCCGCAATCTATTCGAGCGCTGTGAAGTCGTCTTCCCCGTGCGCGATCCCATCGCCAAGTCCCGCATCCACGACGAAATCCTCCCCGCCCTCCTTGCCGACACCCTCAAAGCGCGCATCCAGCAGCCGGACGGCACCTATTGCCGCGCAAAGGAGGCGCAGAAGGATGTGCCTCCATTTTCCTGCCAGGAATTCCTCATGCAGCTCGCCGAAGGTAAAACCGACCTCGACGCCATTCCCAAAGCCGCCATCCGCGCTGTCGCCACTCCTGCTCCGCGCCGAGCCGCACCTCGGAAAGCCGTGAAAAAAGCCGCTGCCAAAACCTCTCACGCCGCCGACTAGCAGTGCCCGCTCGCTCCCCCAAACGGTATGCGATCTGACTCGCCAAAACTGGCCGCGATCGACAAATCCTTCTCCAGAACCGACATAGAATGAAATATGGGCGTCCCACTATCTATCTCCGCCGCTTTCGTCGGTAGAACCACGCTTGACGTTCTCTATTCGCTCGACGAGCTTCCCCAGGAAGACACCAAGACCTTCGCCCGCGGCTTTCGCGTCGCACCCGGCGGCCCCGCTTGCAACGCCGCCATCACCCACATCTTGCTTGGCGGCACCGCCACTCTAATCAGTGCGGTGGGACGTGGGCACGGGGCAGTTGCAGTTCGCGAAGAACTCGACCGCCGCGGTGTGCGCCTTGTAGACCTCGCCGCACGCACTCACTACGAAACGCCCATAACCACCGTGCTCACCACAAATGGTCGATCCACCCGCACCATCATCAATCCGCCGCAATCTGAAGTAGACCCGCAGTCCCTTCCCGCATCGTGGAATTCCGAATGGGGTTCCATGCCCCCCGTCATTCTTGTCGATGGCTTCCACCTGATGCAGGCGCTGCCCATGCTGGGAGCCTGCCATAATGCCGGCTCAGCCCTCGTCCTCGACGGCGGAAGCTGGAAGCCCGGTACCGACGTACTCGCTCCGATGCTCACGGTTGCCATCTGCGGTGAGCGCTTCGCCCTGCCCGGCAAACCCGCCGATCCTGAAGCCACTATTGCCTGGTTTGCCCAACAGAAAGTACCCCACATCGCCGTCACCCGCGGCTCGCGCCCCATCCTTGCATATGATCGCGGCCGCAGATTCACCATCGAAATCCCGCCCATCGAAGCCGTCGACACCTCGGGCGCCGGTGACGTCCTTCATGGCGCCTTCTGCCATCATTTCTCCGCCTTCGCGCATTTCGAAACTGCACTGCGCAGCGCCGCCGACATCGCGACACGGTCCTGCCTCAGCCTCGGCATCGACGGTTGGAAAAATGAATTGGATTGTCAGCGGAAATAGAGACTAAAAAACCGGAGCAGACAGGCCCCATCCACGCAAGCACCCATGACGACAAGCTTCGCCGTCAGAACTTGTGCATGTTGTTTTTTCCTACCGAGCCCATCGCAAGAATAACGATCGTCCCCGTCCATGGAGCAGCCGCTGTGCCCGCCGGGGTCGTGTCCGCCGTCATGGATTGAACGGCATACAGCGTGTTCGACGCGTAATCGTGGATGTAGCCGATTGAGGCCTTGGGCGTGCCCTTAGCTTTAGAGGTCTGGTGCAGGGCCTTTCCACCAAACACCGTTTCGAACACCGCGGTGTTTGAAGTCTTGCTTGGCGCATAACCGCCCGTGACTTCCACCGAGCAGTCCTTGATTCCGTTGTGGAACACGGTACCGACAATGGTCTGAGACATGCCGCAGAGTGTAACAGACGATCGCCTCGTTCAGCGCTCGTTGCTGCTTTCCTCAATGCCTGCCGTGCGAACTCCCACCGCTCGAGTGACCGCCGCCTGAAGAGTGACCGCCGCCACCTCCATGACTTCCCCCACCAAAGCCACCTGACGAATGCCCTCCCCCGCTGAATCCTCCTGAAGAGTGCCCACCGCCATAACTCTGCGCGTGTCCCCCGCCATACGACTGGAACCCGCCGGAATGACCGCCACCACCGTAGCTCGGAGCGTGCCCACCACCAAACGAACCCGAATATCCGCCTGACGAACCATGTCCAAATCCGCCATACCCGCCAGCGTAAGCGCTCGTGGAACCACGGCTCATGTCACTCCGACCGTAGTTTTGCGTCGGCGCGCGATAGGTCTGCGCCGGGCCGCGATATCCCTGCGTCGGCGCACTGTAGCGCGGAATTCCGTACCCGCCGCCCTGCCGCCCCACATAGCCTTGCCCACTCTGCCCACTCTGCGAGGTCCCGCCGCCATAGCGCGAATACGTTCCCGCATGCGAGCCAAGACCCTGCGGCGCTCCACCGTAAGGTTGCGGCCGTCCAACCCCACCCGGCATGTTGCCATAAGGCTGGCGCTGTCCCGAATTCGTGCCTGAATACCCACCTGAATACGGAACGGGGTTCGTCCGAGGATACCCGCCTCCGTTCATTCCCAACTGATTTCCGCCAGCCTGACCGCCGAGCCGATTCAGCCCCTGCGTCGGCGCGCCGTTGTAGCCATTCCGATTGGCCCCATTCAGCCCAAATCCGTTCTGGCCGCCAAGCCCACCGCCCGGACGAGCCGTCGGATACCCACTCTCCCGATTCATTCCTCTCCCAGTAGGTCCACTCTGAGTTCCGCCACCGGGCCGAGCCACAGGAAACCCTCCAGCCCGCATATTCTCGTTCGAACCGCCACGCAGCACGCCAGACCCGCCGCCAGCTCGCGCAACCGGGAAGTTGCCGTTGCGATTGAAACCGCCCTGCCCCGGATGTGCCTGAATCCCTTCATGGTGATAGTCTCCGAATCGCGCCATCTGCTGCCCACCGCGCTCTCCGCGCCACCCGCCGTGCTGGTACCAGCCGCCATAGCGCGGACCGCCGTGCTCAAATCCCCAGTCATGCATCCCGTAACCGCGCGGCCAATAGCATTGGTGATCGAACAGAATTCCGCCGCCCAGCCAGTCAAATCCCCACGCCATCAACCCAAACGGCACTCGCAGAAACGCACCCACCGCAAAGCCCACGCCAAACTCAACAGCCGACCCTAGATAGTCCGCCGCTTCAACTCCCGCGTAGAAGCCCGGATAGGGCGCGATCGGCTCCCCATAAACCATCGACGGATTGTAGGAAGGCACGTACACCACCTCGGGATTCGTCGGCGCCACCGAAATGTATCCAGGGTCATTGACCACCTGTTCCTGCGGCGTGCTCTGCAAGTTGCCCGCCCGCTCCGCCCGCTCGCGAAGCACCTGCACCGTCTGCAGCACATCCTGCGGCTGGTTGTAATACGCATTTCCCAGCGATGCCGTCCACTGCAGATTGCTGTTCAGCATCTGCAATACCTGCGGAAACGCCGTCAGCGCCTTCACGCTTGGGTCCCAAGCCGTCTGCTCGCTCGCCCCCGCCGCCACCCGTTCCGGCGAAGCATTCCCCATGCTCCCCATCCACTGGTCGGCCGACGAAATCTCTGCCGGATACGTCGACGCCGTCAAAATCTGCGCCACCAGCGTATCCGGATAAAGCGCAATCGGCGCCACCAACTGGTCCAGCTGCTCAGCATTCAACGGCTGCGCGGGCCCTGATGGCGCGTAACCCAGATTCGGCACGCCCTGCCCGTACCCACTCCCCTGCCCATAACCGGGCGATCCATAGGCTTGCTGCGGCGCCTGCTGCCCATAGCCAGGCTGTGCGCCGGGCTGCTGGTAGGCCTGTTGCTGTGGGGGAGGGGTCTCGTCGTCCGGAGGCCAAACGTCCTGCGCGTGAATTGGTTGACCCGCAAAGGTCAACAGGGGCACGGTCATCGCACATGCAAACACAAGTCCGGGCTTCATTCCGCCTCATTTCAACCGCGGACCCGTGGGAGCGGGCCCGCGGCCGTGTAAGTAATATTTCTAACCATCCCCACCCGTCTTTCCGGCACCCAGTTGCCCGGGAGGAGGCGGAGGCAGGGATGTCAGCGTGAACCCGAAATGCCCCCATTAGTTTCGGTATGCGCCTCAATAAAACCGAGGCTTCCTGAAGTACGCCTCCGCTTGTTGACCCTGCGCAGTGCAACCCCCAACCCCACCAAAATCCCGCAAGACTCCACGAATTGACCTCACCCGCTCACAATCTCACTTTTATGAATCACCAGCCCGCCACAAGCGCCTGAATTAAATAAACTACTTTCAAAGACGAACAAGAATCGTCCCTTCCGTGAATATCCTTTTGAAAGGCGGCCTGATGCTCAAGGTCTCTTCCCTCCCCTTCGCCAAAAAATGCCTTGGCTGGCGCTTGGTCCTGGTCTGTTGCCTGGCTGCCTTCGTCGCTCACCAGCTTCCGGCCCAGTCAACCTTTGGGTCGATCCTCGGCACGGTGCGCGACTCAACCGGGTCCGTGGTTCAGGGTGCACAGGTCACGCTGGTCAACACCGGCACCACCGCCAAGCGCGTCGAGTCAACCGATTCCGACGGAAACTACGGTTTCAAAAACATTGAAGTCGGCAGCTACAAACTCAACGTCGCAGCAAGGGGCTTCCAAACCTCGTCGCTTCCTGAAGTCTCGCTCACGGCTCGTGAAACACGTCGCCTTGACGCAACATTGACCTTGGGTTCTGAAACCCAGACTGTCGAAGTCACCGACACGGCCCCTGTCATTACGACCGATGTTTCCAACCTGGCCGAGACCAAGCTCGGCGAAGAACTCGTCAATCTTCCCGTGGCCATCTACTCGCGCTCCTCCGGCTCCACCAGTCCCATCTCCACCCTCACCACCGAGGCGGGAGTCCAGACCGACGACACCGGAAATCTCGCCGTCCTTGGCACCACAGCAGCCCTGCTCAGCGTCACCGTCGACGGCATCTCCAGCGTCGGCGTGGAATACTCCGGCCCCGTCAACGAAATGTTCCCCTCCTTCAACTCCATCGAAGAAATTCGCGTCAGCGAGTCCAACAACAACGCCGAATTCTCCGGCGTGGCCGACATCACCACCATCTCCAAAGAAGGCACCATCAAGCTCCACGGCGGCCTGTTTGAGAATCACGAGAACACCGTCTTCAACGCCAATAATCCCTTCGCGCTTTCCAAACCCAAAATCATCATGAACGACTTCGGCGGCACCCTCGGCGGCCCTCTGAATATCCCCCACATTTCCGCCGGCCGCGACAGCACTTTCTTCTTCATCAGTTATGAAGGCCTTCGCCTGCCCCGCGAAACACCTGCTCTGCTCAGCGTCCCCTCGACCGACATGCGCAACGGCAATTTGACCGCCTATCTCGCCGGCCAGGGCGTCTCCGCCATCTATCAGCCCGACGGCATCACGCCCATCGATCCCGCTAACGTCCCCGTCAGCACCATCTCCGCCAACCTTCTCAACACCCTAATGCCCACGCCCAACTTTGGCGACCCTGGCGCCTACGCCAACAACTACCAAATCAATTTCCCCGCGCCCATCTCCACCAACCAGGGCGACGTCCGCCTCGATCGCAACATCTCTCAAAAGCAGACCCTCTTCGCGCGTTTCTCCTACAAAAACCGCCAGGTTGTCACCGCACCGTCCGCTCTCTGCACCTTCACCTACTGTGCTGAAGCGGGCAGCCCGCTCCAAGGCGCGTACAACACTCCCGAAATTGACGAAGGCCTCACCTTCGCCCACAACTACATCTTTTCCCCCGGCCTTCTGAACGAATTCCGCGGCGGCTTCACCGCCCAGCACACATCGGAAACGCAGTCCTACTCCACCGCATCGCTGCTCACCCAAACCGGCCTCACCGTACCCCAGCCCGACCTCCAATGGTCTGAGGCGCCCCAGGTTCTCATCAACGGATTCATGTCCACAGGGGCCGGCAACCCCGGTACGCAGCGCGGCCAAATCATCCAGGCCCTCGACAACCTCACCTGGATTCACCACAACCACGCCTTCAAATTCGGCGCTGACTTCAAGCGCATCAGCGATCACGACGACAATGTCTTCGGCAATTACCGCTCCGGCTGGTATGTCTTTGACGGATCATCTCAAGTGGGCGCCAACATTGGCGATCCCTACACCGCGTTCCTCCTCGGCAATCCCGACTACACCCAAGTCAGCTCCACCAACAAGCCCACCATGGATGGCCTTGGCTACTCCTACGCCGTCTTCGCTCAGGATGATTGGAAGCTCACGCAGAACCTCACGCTCAACCTCGGCCTTCGCTATGAACTGCATCCGCCGTTGAAAGAAACCCACTACAACACCGCGTTTTTCCAGCCCGATTACACCGCCACCGTTGACGGTCAATCCGTCCACGGAGCCGTCGTCGTCCCCAACGCGCAGGCCCAGTCCTTCACATCAGCTGACTTCGCAAATGCCATCGCGCCCACGCCCATCATCACCGCCGCCCAGGCCGGGCTCCCCTCTTCCCTTCGCTATACCGACAAGACCGATTGGGGTCCGCGCCTCGGATTCGCATGGCGTCCTTATGGCACTGACAAGACCGTCGTCCGCGGCGGTTGGGGTCGCTTTATCGAATCTCCATTGGGATTTTCGCTCGTCTCAGGCTGGGCCGTCCACGCCAGTTACGTCGCCACTTACAATCAGGATTTCCAATCAGACGGCGTCACGCCGCTGCTCTCATTCGCCAATCCATTCAACACCGCGGCTGGCGTCTCAACCGGAACCGCCGGCTTCTACTACGCCTTCCCCATCCACTACAAAGACCCCACCGTCCAGCAGTGGAACCTCACCGTCGAGCAGGATCTCACCCACTCCATCGGCATGCGGCTCTCTTACACGGGAAGTCACGGCAGCAACCTTGAGACCATGGAAGACCTCAATCAGGTCGCCGCCAATCCCAACGGCTACGCCAACACCGACAGTGCGGCTCCCGCCACCGGGGCATGCATCACAGACGACGGCTCGCTTGTCGCAGATCACCGTCCCTATCCCTGCTGGAGCGTCATTCAGAGCGTTCGCAATTCCGCCGAAAGCAACTACTCCAGCGGCACCGTAGAAATCTCCAAGCACGGCGGGAAACAACTCACATTCGATGCCAGCTACACCTGGACGCGCGATCTTTCCAACGCCGGCGGCGCAACACCCAACGCCTTTGCAATCGCCGGCGGCACCTACCTCACTGACCGCTTCCATCCCGGACTCGACTACGG
>JANXQR010000138.1 GCA_025353435.1 Acidobacteriota bacterium
TCGGCCTGCACGTAGTGGCCGGGAAGTGCCTCATGAATCGTGAGCCACTGCAGCACCCAGTTGTTGTACTCGCGCAGCCTGGAGTCTGCCATTTCCTTCGTAGTCTTGGGATCGATGGGCGTGACCCAATACTCGGCGTCGCCATTTGGATCGAGCGGCGGCGCGGAATGGAAGCCGCCAACTGAAAAACTGCCGCGCATGAATTCAGGAGTGGCAATCACCTTCAGATTGTCGCGGGATTTCATCGAGACTATTTTCTTGTCGACAATGAATTGGCGAATCCCGGCAACGTCATTCTTGACAGACTGCAGCAGGTCTTCACGCTGAGGGTGATCCTCGGCAATCTTGCCCAGGACTTCGCCAATGATCTTGTTTTCGCGCTCAGTGCCGCTGAGACTTCCGTGCTCGTCGTGATCGGGAAAGTACTGCTTGTGCAGCGGAAGCGCGAGCTCAAGCATCTCCGCGCGGGTCTTCTTCATCTCCAGTTCCGCATCGGCAAGAGCCTGTTCCGGCGTGACCGGCGTCTCCATCACCAAGCGAAATTTCTCGGCGTAAAGCTCCTTGCCAAGCCGCCAGGTACGGTCCGTTTTCCGCTTGGAGAGGTCGTCCCGAAGCCATTGCGAAAACTTCTTGGTGGCATCAATCGCGGCCGGCGCCACCTCATCGAATCGCTGCTTCAGCTTCGGGTCGGCCTTCATCGCGTCGCCGATGGTGCTTTGAATCAGGTCGACGTTGCCTTCGTTCTCCTCGATGGCCACCTTGATGAAAATTGGGTCTGCATCCACCAGCACGCTGCGCGCCTGGTCAAGATAGTGCGGCGTGGCGGCAATGCGAGACAAGACGTGCCCAAGCCTGACACCCTTCGCCGCGTATTCGTCAGTAAGCGGCTGAAACAGGGCGGCACCTAACAGTTCGACATACTCCGAGGGATTGTGACGATAGTCCTGAATCCGATCGAATTCCAAAAGCTGCCGGCCAATCTGATCGTCGATGAGCTTCCAGTCGGCGGCATCCTCTGGTCCCAGCGAGGCCAGCGGCGTCTCGATGCGGAAGGTGTCGCGCCAACCTGCATAGACTCGCCGCTGCTCCGCAACCCCCGCAGCGCTCACATCGTCCAGCAGGGCGTCCAGCGCGACAGTCTTGCCGGTTTTCGGATCGGTGTAAGTGTGATATCCGGCCTGCGATGCCCACGACGGCGAAAGTGCCAGCGTCTCGTGAATGAACTGCTCGCTGAGTTGGGAAAAACGGGCGCTCGCGTCAGCAGGTTTGGCGGCGTGAGCCAGCAGCGCAGTGGAGAGCAGGGCACAGGGCAACAAAATGCGGTTTCTCATAGCGGAGAACCAGTGTAGCTCCTGTGTCCGATCCGGCGCATCCGTAGTGGCAAAGCGGGTGCGGCGCAAGCCTGAGTGTGGCGCAGCACGTAAGCCGGAAGCACCGGTGCCTTAAAGTGGAGACAGGCATTTGAATCTGCTTGCCACACCCAACTCCGCCGCCTTGAATTCTCCGACCCAATCCGTTGACCTCGCCGAGCTGCTGCGAACCGTGTTCGGCTTCTCCGCGTTTCGCGCCAATCAGGAAGCGGTTTGCCGCGCCGCAGTGGCGGGCCGCGACCTGCTTCTCGTGATGCCGACCGGCTCTGGCAAAAGTCTCTGTTATCAATTGCCGGCTCTCGCGCGCGGGGGCACCGCGCTGGTGATTTCGCCGCTCATTGCACTGATGGATGACCAGGCTGCGAAGCTCTCAGCCCTGGGCCTGCGCGTGGCAAGGATTCACTCCGGCCTCGATCGTGCAGCCTCCCGCCAAGCCTGCGCGGACTACCTCAATGGCACTCTGCAATTCCTGCTGATTGCGCCCGAGCGCCTCCGTGTTCCCGGCTTTGCGGAGATGCTGGCCAAGCGCCAACTCTCGCTCATCGCCATCGACGAAGCGCATTGCATTTCGCAGTGGGGTCATGATTTTCGCCCCGACTACCGCATGCTTGGCCAGCATCTGCCCGCCCTGCGGTCCAACACGGATGAGAACCCCGCACCTGTGCTTGCCCTGACAGCTACCGCCACGCCCACCGTGCAAGCCGACATCGTGGCCCAACTCGGCATGACCGCGCCCGCAAAGTTCATCCACGGATTCCGCCGCGACAACCTCGCCATCGAGGTGGTTGAAGTGTCCGTACCGATGCGAGCCGGGATTGTCGGCGGCCTGCTGAAAAACGCGGATCGCCGCCCCGCCATCGTCTACGCGCAGTCGCGAAAGCAATCCGAAGCGCTGGCCGAAGAACTTTCCCAGGGATCGCGCATTCGAGCGGCGGCCTATCATGCAGGTCTCGCTGCCGACACTCGCGAGCGCGTACAGACCGCATTCCAAGCCGGTGAGCTCGAAGTCGTCGTCGCCACCATCGCTTTCGGCATGGGCATCGACAAGGCCGATGTGCGCACGGTCATCCACGCCGGACTGCCCGCCACCCTCGAAGGCTATTACCAGGAGATTGGCCGCGCCGGCCGCGATGGCAAGCCGAGCCGCACCATCCTCATGCACTCTTATGCCGATCAGCGCACGCACGATTTTTTCTTGAACCGCGATTATCCGCCGGTGGACAACCTCACGCAAGTCTTCGCGATGTTGAAAGACGAATCGCGACCAGTCGACGAACTGCGCGAGGAGTCGCGACAGAAGGGCGGCCTTTGGTCTGAGGAATTTGACACGGCGCTCGAGAAGCTACAAATTCATGGTGGCGCGCGCGTGGACTTCAACGGCAACGTGACGTTAGGCGCAGCGGGATGGAAGAAGACTTACGCCGTGCAGGCCGCGTATCGGCGGGAACAGCTCGACAAAGTACTCCGTTACGTCGACTCGCAAGACTGCCGCATGTGCTCTCTGGTCCGCCACTTTGGCGACATTGCCGACGCCGGCCGCGGCTGCGCGCAGTGTGATGTGTGTGATCCCGCCGGCGCCGTCTTGCGGTTGTTTCGACGCGCCACGCAGCGGGAACGCGAGTGGGTGCAAGACGTAGTGGAGGCGCTGCGCGACGTCAGCTACAAGGCTTCAGGCGCTCTGCAACGGGGAATCCCTGGCCTGGCAAATTTGGAGCGAGATGAATTCGAGCAGTTGCTCGGCGCCATGCTGCGCACAGGCCTGATTGAGGTAGAGAACGCGGAGTTCGAGAAAGATGGCAAGGTGATTCCGTTTCGCAAGATTAGCCTTACCGACGCAGGCATGGATGTCAGGCCAACGACACCGTTAGCATTGCTCTTCAGCGATGGAGTTGTGGCAGAGTTCGGCGGCGCCAATCCACCTCGCACCAGGAAAGCGATCGCCCCGAAACGAACTCCGACCGCGCAAAGAACGCCGGCATCCACATCAAGATCCGTCCCTCCAGAAGCGCGCACTTCGACAACTCCCACCCGCCGCACGGCAGAACCGAAACGCCCACCCGAACCACAAATTGAACTGCAAGGGAAGAGCGCCGAGTTAGCGGCACACCTCCGTGAATGGCGCACTGCGGAAGCCAAACGTCTCGGCGTGCCCCCATTCATGGTCCTCCACGATAGCACCGTCAACGCGCTCGCCACAGCGCGGCCGCGGAACCCAGGTGAACTGTTGGGCGTTGAAGGTATGGGGCCGTCGAAGGTGGGTCGCTTCGGAGAAGCAATTATCGCGTTATGCCAACGGAACTGAGCCCGTCAGCTCACTTTCTTGAAATCAAGTGTCGCTAGGTTCATCTGTCCGCTCGTGACTATGTGTACAGTCAACACGTTTCGTCCAGCGGCGAAATGCAATTTGGCCATCGCCAAAGCAAGATTCCAATGGTGCCATTGGCGCCAGGCCACCGGATCAGCTGCATCGAAAGTGGTCGCAATCGTGAGCGCGCCGCTAGCGGGCGTTCCGTTTACGTCAAATGAAATTGTGCCGCCGCGATTCGATGTATAAAGCAGATCCGCTGTGTAGTCGCCCGCGCTCGCCACGTCAACAGTGATATTGAACCACTCGCCGAGATCGGTCCAACCCACGTAGAGCAGGTTTGCAGGTGGGATTATTTTGTTGTAGGGGTTGTCATCTATCTGCGGGTTGCGGCCAAACTTGGTGTAAGAAGTGTCGACGCCCTCGCCCATCCGAAATTCGTTGAGATAGTCTCCGTTGGCGGAGTTGAGCGCGCCACTGCCATTGTTCTTGCCGTCCACGTCGTGATACGCAACTCCCTCGCCACCCATGTCGTAATAGGCACACATCACCTTGCCCGGGATTCGCTGTGCGCCGCCCTGATAGCGATTGTCGTGATACGGAGTGCCCTTGTAGCTGTCGAGTTTGTTGCCGCTCTGTAATTCAACATTTGACTGGGCGCCGAGCGTAGAAATCGCGATATTTGCGAAGAGAGAAAGCGAGACAATAATAGCCTTCAAGCGCATTGCCTCAAGATGTTTGGATATGGAGAATGATATGCCACCGCGACGCCGGTCAAGAATGATTCCAGATCGGCGTCGCGCACTGCACAAACGTAACTTACGCCACGCGCTCAATCACAACCGACTCAAGCAACACAGCCTTCTGCGGTTTATTCTGCGTGCCACACGGCAAGTTTGAAATCTTGTCGGCAATCTCCTGGCCTTCCACAACTTCACCGAAGATGGTGTGCTTGCCGGTCAGCCACTGGGTGGGCGCCACCGTAATAAAGAACTGACAACCATTGGTTCCGGGGCCAGAATTCGCCATGGCCAACTTGCCCTTCTTGTCGAAATTGTGCGGTGAGCCCTTGGTCTCATCCTGGAAGCGATAACCCGGATCTCCCCGGCCCGTGCCAGTCGGGTCGCCGCCCTGAATCATGAACTCGGGAATCACGCGGTGGAATTGCGTGCCGTTATACAGCTTGTCGTTCGACTTGATGCCCGTGCCGGGGTGCGTCCACTCCCTGCTACCTTCGGCCAGGTCGATAAAATTCTTCACGGTGATGGGCGCATCGGACTCGAACAGACGGACGGTGATCTTGCCTTCGTTAGTGTTGAAAACCGCGTACGTTCCTGGTGCCTGTGCCATGTGTACTCCTTAAAGTGGAGCTAGCGAGCAAGTGAGGCTAGCGGATTTGGGGCCGACCTCTCGGGCGAACCGGTCAGCGAGTTAGCAGATACTTCGCGTTTAGTCGCATTCCCGGGAAGTAAAAGGTCCGGGAATTGAATATTCTGAAACGCGCAGCCTGGGTTGCGAGGTTATGGATGAGTTGTCGCGCCGGGTGCCGGCGGCAACGCCTGGCCTTCCGCAACGATGGTCACTTTCTTCAGAATCACCGGCTCCGCGGGCTTGTCGTCGGTGCCCGTGTGCACGCGCGCAATTGCCTTCACTACGGCCACGCTCGCATCGTCGCATTGCCCAAACAGCGTGTACTTCTGGTTGAGCGTGTCATAGCCTTGCTCAGTGATGAAAAACTGGCTGCCATTGGTGTTGGGCCCGCTGTTGGCCATAGCCATCCGGCCAGGGACATCGAAGTTGAGGCCCGGATCAAATTCATCATTGAAGCTGTAGCCGGGATCGCCCATGCCCGTGCCCGTCGGATCGCCGCCCTGGATCATGAATCCCGGAATCACGCGATGAAACGTGGTGCCGTCGTAGTACGGCTTGCCGTGCACCTTCTTTTGGGTCGTCGGGTCCGTGTAGTCTTTGGTGCCGTTCGCAAGGCCAATGAAATTCGCGACCGCCACCGGAGCCTGCTTCTGGAAGAACTGGCAGGTGATGCGGCCCATCGAGGTGTCCATCACAACCGTCGGTCCATTGGGATGGATTAGCGCCGCAGCAGTCGGTTCAGGACCATCGGGAAGGGCAGGGTTGGCTGAAGCGGGCGGGGTGGTTTGTTGAGCGATGGCCGCGCCTGCGAACACAGTTGCAGCCGTTGAAATGAGGAGCGATTGCCTTAAGTTCATGCCAAGATCAAGGGTAAATCATCAGGCGGATCGAGTGCCATCGCCAATGATTCCGCCAACAGCCCCATCTTCCGGGAAATATTCGACTTCTGGACCGAAAGCAAAGGCATTCCGGCCGCTTTCCTTCACCTGATTCAAGGCGCTGTCTGCCCTCATAAACAACGGTGAGAGACTGTTTTCCCCTGATTTGTGCTCCGCGATTCCAATGCTCACCGTGACGTGAATTGGTGTTCGCGCGTAAGTGAACTGAAAACCTTCAAAGGCTTTCAGCAAACGCTCAGCCGCCACCTCGGCCTGGCGGCGCTGAGCCCTCGGCAATAGCACACAGAACTCGTCGCCTCCCCAGCGGCAGAGCAGGTCTTCGTCGCGCAACGAATTTCGTAGCACGTCCGCGCTGGCACGCAGCAGGTTGTCGCCGGCGTCGTGACCATACTGGTCATTGATTTCTTTGAAACCGTCCAAATCGATGACCAGCAGCGACAACGGAAGCCCGCTTCTGCCGGCTCCGGATATTTCACGGAAGGCAGCTTCCTCGAAGGCCTTGCGGTTGAATGCGCCCGTCAACTGATCGTGCATCGTCTGGTCAAGAAGCGCTTGGTTCAGCCTCTCCGATATCGAAAGCAGAAAGATTGAAAAGATAATCCCCTCGGCCAGGATTGCCGCAATGTTGTTAAGTATGGCGCGCGGAACATTAAAGTCGTATTCGATCGGAAAGTGTCCGCCCTTCAGCGCGTCCACAATCACCACAATCGTGATCAGCGCTAGCCACGCGTAACCTCCGGCCGCAATCATGTCGGGGAACGGCCTTCTGCTGTCTTCCTTCTTCGCAAATGTGGTCGCAATCAGGATCATCAAAACCATATCGGCAACGTTGCAGATGATCAGTTCAATTGAAATGTTGCGCACCGCGAAGGTGAACCAGCAACAGGATGCAAACACTAAGGCGGGCGGCCCATACACCCAGGCGCGGCGCACCGATTGCCGTTTAAGCAGGCAAACTGCTGCATATTCCAGGCTGAGGCAAAGGGTCACCAGCATTCCAGCCACGGCGTAGAAGAAGAAATCTCCCACCCGTTTGTGCTGAAGCCGGAATACGTAGTTCAGGCCAAGTAACACGTTGGCGGTGCCGAACACAGTAAGCGACCGGCGCAAATGGTCAGGGTATTGTTTGCGCAGGATGAGAATCAGCAGACCGCAACTGGTTGAGACCAGCGCTCCAATCAGCCAGAATGTCCGAACATCGAGAGTCATATGTCGGTACCCTTCGTTGACATGGCCAAACGTCCTGCGGCCCTGGGGAATGTGAAGGCCGCCAACGCCCTGCGGAGTCTGATTTTTAGCCGATTTCTTTGCCCGAATGTTACCACAAGCAGTCATTGCAAGAATCCGAATTGAAGCCTGGCCTCGCCAGGAATCTCCCCAACCGACGGCGCTCCGCCATGTATCGTAATTGGCATGCAAATTTTCCCACTGAAGCCTGTGCTACTCCGCAAGGCATACCTCGGAATCTTCCTCTGCCTCGCTGTTCTCTCCATTGCCAGCTTTGCGCAGACCCCACCTGCCGCCGCCGATGCCAAGCAGGCCGAAAAG
>JANXQR010000169.1 GCA_025353435.1 Acidobacteriota bacterium
CGGGCACTCGTATGTGGTGTATGGGCCGCTGCAAAATGGCACCACGGTACTGATGTATGAGGGAGCACCGAATTTCCCGGACTTCTCGCGCTTCTGGAAGATTATTGATGACCACAAGGTAACGATTTTCTACACCGCGCCGACAGCGATTCGGGCGTTCATCAAGTGGGGCGGCGAGCACGTGGAGAAGCACAAACTGGATTCGCTGCGGCTGCTGGGAACGGTGGGAGAGCCCATCAACCCTGAAGCGTGGATGTGGTACCGCGAGAAGGTGGGCCACAACCGCTGCCCGATTGTGGACACCTGGTGGCAGACCGAAACGGGCAGCATCATGATTGCGCCGATTCCTGGTGCCGTGCCGACCAAGCCGGGATCAGCCACACGGCCGTTCTTTGGGATTGAGCCCGAGGTGGTGACCAAGGAAGGGAACCCGGTTCCGGCGGGTCACGGCGGATTGCTGGTAGTGCGGCGGCCCTGGCCCTCGATGGCGCGCACGATTCACGGCGATCCGGAGCGGTACCAGCAGACTTACTGGTCCGATGTTCCGGGCTGCTACTTTACGGGCGATGGAGCGCGCAAGGATGCGGATGGCTATTTCTGGCTGATGGGGCGCGTGGACGACGTGATCAACGTGAGCGGACACCGGCTGGGGACAATGGAAGTGGAGTCGGCGCTGGTAGCGCACTCCAAGGTGGCCGAAGCTGCCGTTGTTGGGCGGCCGGACGACTTGAAGGGTCAGGCGATTTCCGCTTTTGTGACGCTTGAAAGCGGCTACGAGCCAAGCGAAAGTCTTAAAGACGAGCTACGGAAATGGGTGACCAAGGAGATTGGCGCATTGGCGCGGCCTGACGATATTCGCTTTACCGAGGCGCTGCCGAAGACGCGCTCCGGCAAGATCATGCGGCGATTGCTGCGCGAATTGGCGACCCACGGCGAGATCAAGGGCGACACCACAACCCTTGAGGACTTCACGGTCATCGCGAAACTGCGCGAGGCGGAAGAGGGCTAAAAAGATGCCACTCGCAGTTTCAACCACCGCAAAGCCCTGAGGTTTGTCACGTCTCCCAGTGACCGCCGGCACAACGCGCCGGCCTTTCCCCGGAGCATACTTCATCCAGGTTCCCGGGACCAGAGGGGAGGCGTGTCTCTCCGCGGTTCTCGAAAGAGAGAAAAAGAGTGGTACCCCCACCCCCCCCTATGTCGCCGTTTGTTCGCCTATTTCGTCATCTTTGGGTGTGTACTGGTATGGACCATAGTGGACTTTCGTAACGTGTGAGAAATTCAGGAATTGCTAGACTTGTGGAAAATCATGAAGACTAGATTCCCCCTTTTCTCCATCCTTTTGCTGGTGGCCGGTTTGGCATCGGCAGTAGCGGGCGGTGCCCAGCAGGCGAGCGCGGATGCGCAGGTGACCGCTCCTGATAACCAGCCAAAGTTTCCCTCAAAGGCCAATGGGCCACGCCACGCGGCGTTCGGAACCATCCGCGACGTGACGTGCAGCTATCCGACGGTCATTCAGTTTCGGCTGATCGGGCCCGCAAAGCCAGTGAGGGTTTACAACAACAACTTTGCCGCAATTGATTTAACCGTTAAGGGATTTACTCCGGATGGCCCAGTCAACCCCTGCAAGGACTTTGAAGGGATGAAGGCCGACATCCAATACAACGAGAGTTCCGACAAGACAGTAAGCGGGCAAGTGTTTTACATGATATTGCATAAGTAAGAGGTTTCGTCCCGAGTGCGAAAGCTGCGCTACAGCGTTGCCACCAGTCTCGACGGCTTCATCGCTGGCCCTCGTGGCGAATACGACTGGATTGCGCCCGATCCTGCTTTTGATTTTGCAGCAATGTTTCGTGAATTCGACACGATGCTCATTGGTCGCCGTACCTACGAAGTGATGCAGACGCGCGGACAATCTGCCGAATCCATGGGCATGAAGGCGATCGTGGCTTCCACGACGCTTGACGCCAAGGCGAACTCTGGCGTGACAATCATTCGAGAGAACACGGTGGAAGCAGTGGCCGCGCTGAAGGCCAAAGCGGGCAAGGACATCTGGTTGGGTGGCGGAGCGATGCTGTTTCGCGCGCTGGTCGACGCGAACCTGGTCGATACCGTGGAACTGGCCGTGATGCCCATAGTGTTGGGGAGCGGCGTCAAGGTGATTCCCGAGGGCCGACGCATTCCCTTGCGACTGGAAAAGACCGAGTCATTCCCGAATGGCATGCTCTGGTTGAAGTACTCGGTCATCACGCCAGACCTGGCTCACTGAACGACCGTGCAATGAAAAAGGTGCGCTTCTCGGCGCACCTTTCATTGCCGTCTGGCAATCCTTCAGAACCGGTAGCCGATTCCGATGCTCGCGCGTGCGTTTTTCGTAGTGTGCGGGGAGTAGCTCAATCCGGGTGTGTTGTTGTTGACCGAGAAAGCCGCGGCAATCGAATCGCCCGAAAGGCGAACTACCCAGCGCGGGGAAAATGCGTACTCAACGCCGCCGCCGCCGCCTCCGGCGAATGAAATATTGGGGGTCTGGTTCTCGCCGCCTGTGTGTTCTCCACCGAGCAGAGCGCGTGCGAAGAGACTCCATTTGTCGAATAGTTGTCCGTGCAACTCCGGTCCGAACAGGACCTGGTCGACGGTGGGCTTGCCGGGATTTCCAGTGCCGGTGGATTGCGAGTAGAACGCTCCGTCGGCGGTGATGGCGAAGAATCTGCCGAATTCGCGGCTGACTTCGAGGTCGGTGCCGATCAGGCCGTAGCGGGATTGATTCACCTGGTTGAGGCTGGTGTAGGCGGCGCCGGCATAAAGCACGTACTTATAGTTGACGTCTGCCGCTTGGCGCGGTGGCCGATCAGGCGCAACCTGGGCGGCGGATGCGACGGGCAGCACGGCTGCGGCAACCAGGGCAAGAATTGAAACCAACCACTTACTCTTCAATGTGCAAATCTCCTCAAACTCACGACTCAAACTCACGAACCGATCGGCCGCTGCATGCGGCGAAGCTTCCAAAATGTCGTCCGGTACGTTCTTAGACTATCCTTTGACCCCTGCCTCGAAGAAGTGTCACCTCAGCAAGAGTTGAATGGCGGTCATTAGCGGGGAACCGCCACGACAGGCTGCGAGAGCCGCACCACAGGCTCTGGGCCTTCACTGACATTGACAGAAATGCCGCCCGCAAGGTAGTGGGCGATCACATCGCGGCTGCGCCAGTCGAGTTTCCAGCCGTCCTGGATAGCGACGACTGTGTACATTCCCGGCGGCACATCGCGGAGCGAAAAACTGCCGTCGGAGTCGGACTGATCACGGCGAACCAAGGCTCGATAGGCGGCGGGTTCGCGAGGCACCAGGACGATCATTACGCCGGCGGCTGGTTTGCCGTTCATGCGGGCGAAGCCCTGAATACGAGTCTGCGCGCGGCTGACAGTGACCGCAATGTTGAGGGGCTGTTCGCCGACCACTATCTGATTGCCGGCGATGGCGCGCGTGCCTTTGGAGACTGCGATGACTGGCAAATCCTGCCCCGAACCGGCAACGATTACAGAGAGGTTCCAACGGCCCGGAAGGACGGAGTCGAATCGGAACTGGCCTTTGCGAGCGAAGGAGTTAAATTGCGATCCGCTGCCAGTAGCGTCGGACGATTCGAGGACAAGGGTCGCATCTTCATCGATGGATACGCCGCTGGTGTTGTGAAGAGTTCCGGTCACGCTGACGTATGGCGTTCCCGCGTTGGCGTCGACTTCGAGGTCGGAGGCGGCGTCCAGTTCAACGGTGCGCGGAGGATCGCCGTGGGTAAGTTCATAGTGTCCGGGCGCCACGCCGGTGACCTCGAGGTTTCCCTGCTCAAATGCAAGCCAGTCGGGGCCGTGGGATTGAATTTGCGTACCGAAAACGCTCTGGTTAACCTCGACTCGTAGCGCGTCCCGCCCTCGCCGCACTGATCGAGGCAGCGTAAGGTGCAATGCAGGAACGGCGTGGAGATTCACGTTGGCTTCCTCGCGTCTGCCCTCGGCGAGCGCGATTGGAGCTGCAGAGGCTTGATCGATTGTCGAGTCAAAGAATGTGATGGGGTAGGCGACATCGAGATTGGCGCTGGTGTTGCTGGGAGAGCGGTTGGCGCGGCCGTGCAATGCGAACCAGGGGTCGCCCTTGACGGCGACAAAATACTCTCCTGCGGACAAATTACTAAACTCATAGGCGCCTGTGTCGTCAGTGAATGCGCTTTCTACCTGTGTGACTCGCTCGGCTGGATGAGAGGAATCGGGGCGCTTGAACAGCATCACGCTTGCGCTTTCCACGGGATCGCCGCCGTCTCCAGTAACGATGCCATGCAGGATTGCAGCGGGGGCGAGTTGAAATTGCAGGTGCTCGGTGTCTTGAGAGTCTCCGGTGACGATGGCGGAGTTGAAGTCCTCGTGCTCGTCGTAGTAGGCCGTTCGGAATCCACGTTTTGAAGCGGTGAGAGGGTACTTGCCCGCGGGCAGATGTTCGAGCACGAAATTGCCGTCGGCGTCGGAGAGGACCGAAGCAACGACGTGGCTGTCCTGCTCGGCCAGGGCGGCGATCATGGCGCGGGCGAGGGGTTCGCCGGTG
>JANXQR010000193.1 GCA_025353435.1 Acidobacteriota bacterium
AGGTGCCGGCTCACCATCTCCGCTTCAAGGTGGCAAATGCCGTGAGTGTTGATTTGCCGCACCGGCGCGCCGCTGGCAGCCAGCCGCCGCGCATCGTTGTCGGTTTCGAGATCGCCCACCAGCGCCGCCACCCGCGCGCCAGAGAGCCGCAAATCGCGCAGGGTCCGCTCCAGGAAGGCTGTCTTCCCGGTGCCAGGGCTAGACACCAGATTCAGCACCAGCACGCCCGCCGCAGTGAACCGCCCTCGCAGCTCCCGCGCCAGCTCGTCGTTCTTCTTCAGAATTCCCTGCCGCAGTTCCACGATCCGCGTCGTCATGGCGCTGACACCTCCTCGGCGTCCTCAATCTCGATCGCCTCGATCTCCATTTCGCGCCCCGCGCGCACGTCGCCTGTTAGTTCGCCGCAATGCGGACAGCGAAAGCTTTGCAGGCTCTCCAACTCGCCATCCTTGCCGCACGCGGCGCAGTGCACCGTCACCTGGACGATCTTCATCACCAGCCTTGAACCCTCCAGCGGCGTGTCGCGCGTGGCGAGTTCGTAGCAGAACTGCAGTGAGTCCTCGACAACAGCGGCCAGCGCTCCAACCCGTAGCCGCACCTCGATCACCCGCGCGCCGGGATGAGCCTCCAGCGACTCGATCACCGAGTCCACAACGCTCGCGATCAGGGAAAGCTCATGCATGGCCTGTCCGCCTTCAGAAGCACGATTCTACGCCGCACCGCAGGAACCGTCAGGTGATCCAGCTCACATTCCGGCCGCTCCACGCCGGAGAACCGCTGATTGTAATATGGTTTTCAAAGGATTCTTCCCTGTGCCCGAAGTTAACGCATCACCCGTCTCTGCCGGCGTAACCCCGACCGCCTCGCTCTCCCGCCTGCAGCTCAGCGAAATGGCTCCCGGCACCGTGCAGTCGGAGATCCGCGCCATGACCACGGAGTGCGACCGCATCGGGGGCGTCAACCTTGCTCAGGGTGTTTGCGACACACCGGTTCCGGCGCCGGTCGAAGAGGAAGCTATTGCGGCCATCCGTGCCGGCCACAACATTTACACGCGGATGGACGGCATCGGCCGGCTCCGCACTGCCATCGCCGCCAAGCAGCAGCGCGACTACGGGCTCAAATACGACGCCGAAACCGAGGTCCTGGTGGCTTCCGGAGCGACCGCCGGCCTCCACGCTGCCGTCATGGCGCTGCTTAATCCTGGCGACGAGGTCCTGCTCTTCGAGCCGTTCTACGGCTACCACACTGCGACACTCAAATCCATGCGTGTCAAGCCGGTGCTGGTGCCCCTCGCCGAGCCCGATTGGACCCTCGATACCGACGCGCTCAAAGCAGCAGTTACGCCGCGCACCCGCGCCATCATCCTCAACACCCCGGCCAACCCCAGCGGCAAGATCTTCTCCCTTGCCGAGACAGAAGCCGTGGCAGCTGTCTGCCTGGAGCACGACCTGTTCCTCTTCACCGACGAGATTTACGAGTATTTCGTCTACGATGGTAATAAGCACATCTCCCCAGCAACACTGCCCGGCATGCGCGAACGGACTATCGTCATCTCCGGCTTTTCGAAGACGTTTTCGATTACCGGTTGGCGGCTCGGTTATGTGACCGCCGACGCCCGCTGGATGGGCGCCATGGCCTACTTCCACGACCTCACTTACGTTTGCGCGCCATCTGCCTTCCAGCACGCCGCGGCTGCGGGCCTGGAGCAGCTTCCCCCGAGCTTCTACGCGCAAATCGCTTCCGATCATCAATCGAAGCGCGAGCGGCTGGTGAGCGCGTTGCGCGACGCAGGAATGGAGCCCAGTGTGCCCGCCGGCGCCTACTATATTTTGGCCCGAGTCGACCGGCTTCCCGGTGCCACCGCGGCGCTCAAGGCTCGCCACCTGCTGGCCGCTACCGGCGTGGCCGCGGTCGCAGGAAGCGCGTTCTTCCGCCCCGGACACGGCGAAAACCTGCTCCGCTTCTGCTTCGCCAAGAGGGACGCGGATCTCGATGATGCCTGCGCTCGCTTGCGCAAGCTCTAGGCCGACCCCCACCCCAGCGCGTGGCGATTCAGGACTTTGCGACTCGTCATGGACGTCCCGCATTGAGGGACTTCACGCCGCGATGTGACTCGAGTCACGGTGGTGCGATGTCGTCGATGCGTAGTCTCGAATCGGCAGCCGCAAAATGCAGGCCAGCCGGGGAGACACCACAATGCCCTACGTGATTACCGATGCATGTGTGAAGGATTTTGTCTGCGTGGCGGAGTGCGCTACCAGTGCGATCGCGCCCTCCTTCGACGACTCTGACTCCGGAACCGCCTCGCAGGTCTACATCAACGCAGACGAGTGCATCGACTGCGGCAACTGCGCCACGGTGTGCGTTCACGGCGCAGTCTTTGCGGAAAGTGATCTGCCCGCTGACAAGGCTGGATTCGCGGAGAAGAATCGCGCTTACTTCCTGTAATTCAGCGCTTGGGGCCAGGCTTGCACCCGGCGGCGTCCGCTGGCGGATTTGCAGCCGGCTGCGATGGTGCCGGTGGAGTTGGCGTGCCTGCAGGTTGCGCCGCCGCGTTCGCTACTGCCGGGCTGGATGGCGCACCAAAGACCACTGGCATGTTGAGGGTCTGCACGGTGTCCGGATCGTCGCGCAGCTTGATGTATAGCGCCCCGTTTACCGGGTGCGGCACCGTCACCAGCGCACCAGTAAAGTCGGCCGGGACCTCGGTCGGGTTTGTGAAGTCCGACGCCGCCGACAGCGATGCAATCAGGAACAGGTTAGACCCTGTCAGCGTGCAGGACTTGGCCGTCGCGTGCGGACAGTGCAGATCTTTGAAGCCTGGTAGGCGCACCAGCGTTCCCAGCGGCATCCACTCTCCCGGCACGCCGTCGGCTGAAACCGCGCGCGCCCGCAGCGGCCCGAATGCGGACGGCCCGAATCGCGCCAAAGGGTCGACCACGCCCAGCGCGGTCCGCGCATCTTCAAGCATCAAGCTGCCATCGGCCAGCGACAAGACAGTGCGGAAGCTGCCGTCCACTGCAGCGACCTCCACATCTTGATTGCGCGGGAATTTCTGCGGCACCAGTGATTTAAGGAAGAATACAAACTTGCCTGACAGGGGCAGATCGTCGACGCTGCCCATGTGCACCAGAGACGGTGCAGCCGATCCATCGTCCTGCTCACCCTTGCTCAGTAGCGTTACCTGGGGTCGCGGCGGCTCCACATGCACGGACACTTTCAACTGGCGCCCATCGCGCAGCTGCACTTTGGCCGAGTAGTGCGAATCCGGCTCCAGGTCGGCCGTCGAATTATCCGTATTCAACGTAAGCTGGTCGAAGTCCTGTACGCGGGTCAGCGCCGCCGGAGTCCACGTAATTTCGCTGAGGGTGGCCTTGGCCACTTCGTCCAGCCGCGTCCCTTTCAGGGTTGCGGACTTGTCACCGACGCTCAGAGAGAGCCTTTCGAGCGACGCGGCCTCGGCGTAGGCGCTCATGGTCAGATCATCGGGTTTCTCCACGCCATACTGGCGAATCTGAAGGGTCATCGGCCCCGCCGTGGTGTTTTTCATAGGCATGGCCACTTCCAATGCATCCGCCTTGGGCGACTTCCACGGCAGCGGCAGCGGCCTGGCCCCGGCCAGTTCCACACTCGAAACGCACAGCGTACTGTCGCCCTGGATGTGCAGGGTGTCGTCGCGCCCAACTACGAGCGCGGACTGGTCGTCGGCCGCCACCGTCCATTTCTCCGGCGCAGGCGATACCAGGTGAAAGCGCGGGCCCTCCCAGTCGTCGAAACCCCATTTGCCGTGCAGCACTGCGGTGAGCTCGCCACCCGGAAGCGGCGGCATTGCCCCTGTCGGCACCAGCGCCCCTTTCGAAGAATCCGCCGTCACAGGAATATCGAACTTGCCATGTGAAGAATCGATATGCAGGTTCAGATCGTGCGCCAGGTCGGTGCCGAACGCCAGGGGCGCACCCTCGGCTGAAAACGCCAGTCCTGGCTTTTGCGCGCACTGAGTCTCAGAGGAGTTGACGGGATGCAACGGCGGGGCTTTCGACGGCCCCACCGGAGGCAGCGCCACCACCACCACCGACTTCGGGTCCCGGAACGACGGAGGAACATTCAGGCGCAGGTTCAATGTGTCGTTAGTGGGCAGCGCCAGCGCCGGAATGTATTGAAAATGCGCCGTATGAAGGGATGCCAGAATCTTGGCGGTGTCCACAATCGCCCCCACGTAGGGGCTGTACTGCCCAGCTCCACCCATGCTCGAGTAACTCAACTGGTTCATCAAGTCGCCGGTCGAGCCGGTGACG
>JANXQR010000217.1 GCA_025353435.1 Acidobacteriota bacterium
ATCGGCTGCCGCATCGAGATCGGCGAGCACGCCATCGGGGTCGAGGCCGGAGACGGCTTTGACGGTGTCATCCTGACCGGCGAACGCGCTTGATCCGCCACCGTTGGGTCCGAAGCCCGAGAGCAGGTCAGGCGCGATGACGATGAAGCCCTGGCCGGCGAGCTCGTCGGCCATTTCTTTGGCCCAATCGCTGAGTCCGAAGATCTCATGAATGAGGATGACTACGGTGGCTTTGCCTTTGACCTCGGGATAGACGACGAGTGCCTGGACGGTGCGATCACCGTGCTTGAGGGGGACGTACTCGCGGTGGCGCGGGGAGGCTTCAAGGCGGGTCTTGGCCCAATCTTGCGCGGAGAGCGAAGCGGCGGCGGCGAGGAGCAGGACAGCGGCGGATTGGCATGCGCGGGGAAGCATGTTTTTCATGCGGCGAGTGTAGATGGCGAGAAGGAGAGGGCGCAAGGAGTTGTTGCAGAGAGCTGATCATCGGACTTCAAGTTTCCCACCCTTGCGCCAGTAACCACCCCAGCGACGAAGACCTGTCGCTGGGGACCCCGGGAAGGCGCAAAGATGGGGCACGGAGCTTTGTGCGCGAGGCGAGAAAAGACAACCGGAGATTCTTTGGATTCGTCAGGCGGAGAGGCCGGCGCCGACGAGTTTTTCAAACTGGCGCTGCATGGAGTCACCGGATTCGACGGTGTTGGGTTGCAGTCCGTTCATGGCGACGGCTAACAGAGTGGAGATGACGAAGCGCTTGATGAGGGGCTGCGGGAGATTGGCCGGCGGCGAGACCTGGCCAGCGAGGATCTCATTGAGGCGCGCTTCGAGAGCGGCTCGCACGGCGCGTGCGCCTGAGCCCTCACCGCCGCTCATGATGGAACGGAATAACTGCGGCGCGCTGCGCACGTGCGCGAAGAAGTCGCGACAATTGAGGAGCCAGGGCAAGCCGGGACATGGGCGGAGCAGCGGCATGATGATGCGGGCGAGTTGCGATTCCAGGAGTTCGTCCTTTGATTTGTAGTGTGCGTAGAACGTTGCGCGGCCCACGTCTGCTTTCTTGCAAATGTCGCTGACGCGGATGGTGATGTAAGCGCGGGTGAAGAGAAGCGCCACGAAAGCCTGATCGATGCTGGCGCGGGTGCGGATGGTGCGTGCGTCGAGATCGCGGTCAGCAGCGACGGGTTTCGAGACACTTTGCGATTTCTGTTTCATAAGCGCCTGCGCCGTGCGAATGTGATTGCGTCCGATGTGGAGTTCACGCAATTATCCCATGCATGAGTGATCTCTCAACGCAGTCAAAACGCAATCGCGGATCGTACGCGATCATGATCTTTCCCGTGCTCTTCTGCATCGTGTTCGTGATGCATTTTCACAGCGGGCCTGATTTCTTCCACTTCAGATTGCACTATGTGCCGCGCGATCCGACGCAGGTTGTGACGTCGCTGGTGAGGGCGCAGAACCATTGGCCCATGGTGCACGATCCACACATTCTGGGCTACCTGGGTCTGCCGTTTCTACTTCTGTCGGCCTACACGTTGTATCGGGTGTCGCGTGGGGCGCGGCCGCGGTTGAGCGCGATCACGATGTTTGTTACGGCCGCGGGCACGATCTACCTGGGCGGCGTGTTTGGCATGTGGACGGCGTTTTACCGCGGACTGGGCGAGGTTGATCCCAAATATCTTGACGGCGCGATTGCGACCTTCAAGGGGATGACGGAGCCGCAGGGGGCGTTTCTGCTGACGACGACGCTGGCGAAGCTGGCGATGATCGGGCTGGCGGCGCAGAGTTTGGTGCTGTGGGGACTGCCGAGAGTGTCGCGAGCCGCGGTGGTGCTGATTGCGCTGGGATGCACGCTGGTGCTGGTGTTCTGGGATCTGGATAACTGGATGCTGATTGGGATGATGCTTGTGATGGGCGGATTTGTGGGGTTGATGCCGGCGCTGCGGGCGGAGTGAGGAAAGACCTTGAGCGCGCGGTTGGATTCTGCTTTTCCATGTTTCAAAAGCGAGACATGGGGCACCCACTTTTGTGCGGGGCAAGCTATGCGCGAGTGGCGCTGACGAGGTAGTAGGCCATGGGGCCGAGGGGGTAGCCGACAAAGGGGAGCAGGATGGGGGCGAGGACGTTGTTCCAGCGGGCGCGCGTCATTTTGCGGCGGCCGAAGACGACGGATGTGAGCAGGAATTTGAGCGTGACCCAGGGGACGTGAAGGACCGAGGGCGTGACCCGCGCCTGCATTTGCTCGACGACGATGTCGCGAAAGCCGAGGCGATCGAGTTCGCAAGTGAATGGGCCGATTTGGCCGAGCGTGTCGATGGCCCAGCAATCGCAGAGGGTGCGGCAGATGGATTTTTGCGGGCCGCGGAGTGTTCCGGGGCCGAGGAAGCCGTCTGCGACAACGATGCGGCCGCCGGGGCGCAGGAGGCGATGGGCTTCTTGGAGGAATGCTGATTTGTTGGCGCCGGCGGCGTAGCAGGAACTTTCGATGGCGTAAACGGCGTCGAAGGATTCTGAGGCGTAGTCGGTGTGCTGATAGTCGCCGAGTGTGAGGACGATTTGCGCGGCTCCCGGGCTGGACTCATTGAAGAGACGGCCCTGTTCGAGTTGCCAGGGGACGAGAGTGATGCCGTGCAGGCTGGCGGTGGGGAGTTGGCGGGCGAGGCTGCGCAAGGTGGCGCCAAGGCCGCATCCCATGTCGAGAATGCTGGGCGATTCCGTGGTGAGATTCAAGTGGCGGAGGACTTCGACGTTCATCTGCTCGAGCATGTACTCGCGATCGAACGGGTTCATGCCGCAGCGGAAGAAACCGAAATGCATGTTGAAGTTTGGACTCCAGGCTGCGTAGTCGGGGCCGGCTTCTTCGTAGTAGCGCTGAAAGCTTTCAGAGGACGATGCCGTTGTTGTGACGGCGGGTGCGGAAGTGAGCGTGGTGGCCATTAATCCAATCTCCGTCTTTTCGGCAGGAGGCGGGTGATGCCGCTGCCAATGCTGATGAGGGAGTGCAGGCTGGCGGGTGGGAGCTTTTTGATCTGGGAGTACCAGCCGTGAATTTCCTGGAGAAATGTCTTCATGGCGGCGATGCGCGCGGTGACAGCGGGCTGGGTGGGGCGCTCGGCGCGGGCTTGCGTGACGCAGCGCTCGAGCATGGTCATGGTGGGGACGATTTCGCGCTCGACGCGTTGCTCGACGACGGTGAGGAAGAGGGTCCAGACGTCGGCGGAGGTGCGGAAGAAGTCGCGGCGGTCGCCCATGCGGCTGTCGATCTGAATGAGGTTCCAGTTTTGCAATTCCTTGAGGCTGGTGCTGACGTTGGAGCGCGCGACGGATAGGAAATCGGCGATTTCCTCGGCGGTGAGGGATTCAGGCGAGAGATAGAGGAGTGCGTGGACCTGGGCAACGGTGCGGTTAACGCCCCAGCGGGTGCCCATTTCTCCCCAGTGGAGGATGAATTCGCGGGCGGAGTCGGAGAGGACCATGTGTTTATTGTATCAGTAATTTCTGTTGTAACAGAAATAACTGAATTATAAAATTAAGAAGCCCGACAATTGGGGAGTTTGGCTTGAAAGTTGCCAAGGGAAGAAACATAGTCACAATGAGTAGGACTGAAAGTGCAATCAAGTCAATCATCATGAGTACCCTCAAGACACCACGACAAAAGAAACTCGCAAGTCTCGCCTTGGACCGTCGTAATGTCTATGGGGAGAATGACAAGGCGAGCCGGAAGGCCATTCCGAGAGGCAAACAGATGAGCCACCAGGGACTGCGTCGCGCGGCAAAACGACCTCTGCTGAGGGCGGAATTGCTCGTCGATGAGGATTCGGCTAACCGTGCGGATTTCGAAGTTCAGAGCGCCGTAACACAGGCAAAGAGGAAAAGTTTCAAGAAGAGACCGGATGCGCCGCTTGGTGCTGTCATGAAGAAAAAGTCTGAAACCTACGTCCCGATCTGGCAGGGTGCGGATCGGCTCGGCGTTTATCGCGAGGTACTCGATCCGAAGAAGCGCAAAATCGACCGGTCATAATGTGTTGAGATCAAAAGAGGCCCCGAAGGAGTGATCCTTCGGGGCTATGATTTTTACGCCAGCCCCACCGCAGGTGGTGGTCAGGCCATGGCTTCGCGGCCCATGGGCTCGAAACGCAAAGTGCTGGAGTTGCGGTCGGCGTGGATTCTGACGTGGGCGCCGTGGAGGATTTCGCCGTCGAGGATCTTCATGGCGAGGGGGTCCTGGACCATGCGCTGCAGAGCGCGCTTCATGGGGCGTGCACCGTAGGCGGGATCCGTGCCCCCCGCGAGGATCAACTGGCGTGCGGGCTCGGTGAGTTCGAGCGAGATCTGGCGGCCTTCAAGCATGCGGCTCAGTTCGATTAGGCGCAGGTCGAGGATCTGGCTCAGTTGCGCGTTGCCGAGCGAGCGGAAGATGACGGTGTCGTCGACGCGGTTGAGGAACTCGGGACGGAAGTGCTCGCGGAGAACCCGCATCACGGATTCGCGAGCCATGTCGAAGTCGTGCTCGGTCTTGAGCGTGTCGCCGGTGAGCAGGGACGCGCCGAGGTTTGAGGTCATGATGAGGACGGTGTTTTTGAAGTCGACGGTGCGGCCTTTTGAGTCGGTTAGGCGGCCGTCGTCCATCACTTGCAGCAGTACGTTGAAGACGTCGGGGTGCGCCTTTTCGATCTCGTCGAAGAGGATGACGGCGTAGGGGCGGCGACGCACGGCCTCGGTGAGCTGGCCGCCCTCGTCGTAGCCGACATAGCCGGGGGGCGCGCCGATGAGACGAGCGACGGCGTGCTTCTCCATGTATTCGGACATGTCGATGCGGATCATGGACTGCTCGTCGTCGAAGAGGAACTCGGCGAGTGCGCGCGCGGTTTCAGTTTTGCCTACACCGGTGGGACCTAGGAAGATGAAGGAGCCGATGGGACGCTTGGGGTCGCTGAGGCCCGCACGCGAACGGCGGATGGCATTGGCGACAACGGTGAGGGCCTGGTCCTGGCCGACGACGCGGTCGCGCAGGCGCGTTTCCATCTGCACGAGCTTTTTGACTTCGCCTTCGAGCATGCGGGTGACGGGGATGCCGGTCCACTTGCTGACAATTTTGGCGATGTCTTCTTCGTCGACCTCTTCCTTGAGCATGCGTTGCAGGCCGCTGGAGCCGCTGACGGCGCCGTCCTGCTCGGCGTTGAGCTTGCGCAGTTCGGCTTCGAGGCGCGGGAGCTCGCCGTACTGGATTTGCGCGGCACGCTCGAGCTGGCCGCGACGGGTTGCCTCTTCGGCTTCGAAGCGCAGGGCTTCAATCTGCTTCTTGAGGTCGCTTATGCGCGTGATGGCTTCGCGTTCCTGCGTCCAGCGGGCGCGTAGAGCGGTGATCTGCTCCTTGAGAGTGCCAAGTTCGCGATCCACTTCTTCGCGGCGTTCGAGGCTGTTATTGTCGGTCTCGCGCTTGAGGGCGGCGCGCTCGATTTCAAGCGAAGTGGCCTGGCGCTCGAGCTGGTCAATTTCAGTGGGCACGGAGCCGATCTGGATAGCGAGCGATGCCGCTGCTTCGTCGACGAGGTCGATGGCCTTGTCGGGCAGGAAGCGATCCGAGATGTAGCGGTACGAGAGCGTGGCTGCGGCGACGATGGCGGAATCCTTGATGCGCACGTTGTGGTGCGCCTCGTAGCGGTCTTTGAGTCCGCGGAGGATGGCAATAGTGTCTTCAACATTGGGCTCGCCGACGTAGACGATCTGGAAGCGGCGCTCCAGCGCGGCGTCCTTCTCGATGTACTTGCGGTACTCGTTGAGCGTGGTGGCGCCGATGGCGCGGAGCTCTCCGCGAGCCAGCGGCGGCTTAAGCATGTTGCTGGCATCGATGGCGCCCTCAGCAGCGCCCGCGCCGACGAGCGTGTGCAGCTCGTCAATGAAGAGGATGATCTGGCCGTTGGCCTCATCTATTTCTTTGAGCACGGCCTTGAGGCGCTCTTCGAATTCGCCGCGATATTTTGCGCCGGCGAGCATGGAGCCGAGGTCGAGGGAGACGACGCGCTTGTCCTTTAAGGATTCGGGGACGTCGCCGGATGCGATGCGGCGGGCAAGGCCTTCAACGATGGCGGTTTTGCCCACTCCGGGTTCGCCGATGAGGACGGGGTTGTTCTTGGTGCGGCGGCTGAGGACCTGGATGACGCGGCGAATCTCTTCATCGCGGCCGATGACCGGGTCAAGCTTGCCTCGGCGGGCGAGTTCGGTGAGGTCCTTGGCGTACTTTTCGAGGGCTTGGAATTTGCCTTCGGGGTTTTGGTCGGTAACGCGCTGCGATCCGCGGACGGCGGTGAGGGCCTGCAGGATGGCCTCGTGCGTGGCACCGGCGGCCACGAGCGCGCTCTGAGCTGGATCGCCCTTCTGATGCGCTGCGCCAAGGAGCAGGTGCTCCGTCGATACGTACTCGTCTTTGAAGTTGGCGGCCTCTTTGAAGGCCTGGTCGATCATCTTGCTGAGGGCGTTGCTCACGCCGGGCTGGGCTGAAGAGCCGGCGACGCGGGGCAGCTTTTCTTCAATCTGATGGAGGTCGTGCGTGAGCCGCTCGGTGGGAACGCCGATTTTTCCCAGCACGGCGGGGATCACGCCCTCGCGATCTTCAACCAGGGCGAGCAGAAGGTGGACGGGCTGGATCTCGGGATTGCCGAGATTGGTCGCGTGCTCCTGTGCCTGCTGCATTGCCTGCTGCGATTTGACGGTAAGTTTTTCCCAACGAATGGCCATGTGAACCTCGATGAATAGTGAATAGTCAGAAACGACGGCGAAACGGTAAAGCGGTGAAGAAGTGAAAATTGCGCAGACTCTGCATCCCTTCGATGTCAAAAGGAACGGCCAGTTGCCATTCCTTTGCGCAGACGAGCTGAATGCTCATTGAGTGCGAAGGGCTGGCAACTGACCGGTGATGACACAAATCAGTGGTTACCGCGCGCCCACCAGCTCAGGCTCTTCTATTTTGCGCTCGCCGAAGGTAGTTTGGCCGCCGAGGTTGACTCTGATCTGGCGGGGCTGGGCTTCGGGCTTCTTGCTCAATTCGAGCTTCAGGATACCGGCAGTGTAGTTCGCGTTGACGTGCTCGACGTCGACGGTGGAGGGCAGCGTGAAGGCGCGATAGAAGCTGCCGTAGCGGCGCTCGATGCGATGGAAGTTTTCTTCCTTTTCGTCTTTCTCGAACTTGCGCTCGCCCTTGACGGTGAGGGTGTTGTTCTCGACGCGGATGTCGAGGTCCTTCTCTTCGATGCCGGGGACTTCGAGCTTGAGGACGACCTTTTTGCTGTCCTCGTAAATGTCGACGGCCGGCACAAAGCTGGCAGTCGTTAAAGGGCTGTCGGCATCGTTCATCTCGCGGAAGAGGGAGTTGACGCGGTTCTGCAGAGTGGCGACTTCACGAAATGGATCCCAGCGATTGATGACCATGATTTTCCTTCGAGTGTGTCTAGAAATTTTCGGGGTGGCTGGAGCGGTGCTCCCGACATTCACCCGATCTGATGAATACTATAGCACAAGTGATGCATAAAATATGAGTCCATTTTAATCATATTTTATAAATTCTTCCTATGTTGTTGTTTTTGAGCGGGATGTGCCTAAGTCTTCTCGGGCTCCGTGGCAATTTTGGGCCTGCTTGGCTGAATTCGGTTGCGAACCTGCCTGAAAAAGCCGCAAGAAACCTATTGACAATGATCGTTAAATAACTTATAAGTTATATAAGGTAATTGTTATGCAATCTCTTAATGAGACTTTCTCCGCATTGGCCGATCCGACGCGGCGGGCGATTTTGGCTCGGCTCGCGATAGGAGAGGCAACAGTGCTGGAATTGGCGAAGCCGTTCGCGATGAGCCAGCCTGCAATCTCGCGGCACCTGAAAGTGCTGGAGGGGGCGGGGCTGATACTGCGGCGCGTCGAAGGGACCAAGCGGCCATGCAGGCTGGCGAAGTCGGGCGTTGAGGCGGCCGATCGCTGGCTGGAAATGTTGCGTGGAGCGCTGGAGAAGAACTATCAGCGGCTGGACGCAGTGCTGGCCGAAACGAAGCCGGGAAACGAACAGGAGGAAAATCGATGAGCATGACGTTGAAGACCGAAGGAGATCGGTTTGTTGTGGTGACGAGGCGGTTTGCCGCGTCGCCTGAGGCGGTGTACCGCGCGCACACGGAACCGGAGCTGATCAAGTGATGGATGTTGGGGCCGCCGGGGTGGACGATGCCGGTGTGTCTCAACGAGGGGAAACCAGGCGGGAAGATTCGCATCGAGTGGTCGAACGGGCAGGGTGGCGGCTTCTTTCTGACGGGGGAGTGCCTGGAGCTGGTGCCGTTTCGGAGGATTGTGCACGTGGAGCGGATGCACCTGCCTGATCCGACTCCGGACAACCACGTGGTGACGGAATTCGCGGCGGATGGCGATGGAACGCTGATGACGATGCGGATGACGCTGCCGGACGCCGCGACGAGGGCGCAGATGCTGGCGACGGGCATGGAACACGGGATGGAAGCCAGCTACGTGCGGCTGGATGAGATTACTGCGGCGGAAGTTAGTGTTGCGGCGAAGGCCTGACGCACAAAGCTGAATGATCCGGTTGCGCGGCATGCGGCTTCTACAATTGGAAGCGCATGCTCGCGCTCGCCGGTTCCGGTTCTTTCCCATGGCAATCCGTCTGGCTGGTGGTGGCCGCCTTTTTGGCCGGCGTGCTGAACGCGGTTGCTGGGGGTGGTTCGTTCCTGCTGTTTCCCGCATTGCTGGGAACGGGCATTCTGCCGGTGCAGGCCAACGCGACCAATACTGTGGCGCTGTGGCCGGGACAGCTGACGTCGATCTACGCGTATCGCAACGACATGCGGAAGAACTCGCGGCTGGTGCTGCCGATGTGCCTGGCCGGGCTGCTTGGTGGCACGGCCGGCGCATTTGTCCTACTGAATACGCCGCAGAGCACGTTTCTGCACCTGGTGCCCTGGTTGCTGCTGCTGGCGGCGACGATCTTCGCGCTGAGCCGGCCGGTGACG
>JANXQR010000548.1 GCA_025353435.1 Acidobacteriota bacterium
CCAAACCCCACGGCCCAGCCATGCTCAAGCTCCGCAAATGGTGCGACGAAGCCTCCATCGTTCACTGGACCCAGCAAGACCCAACCCTGCCCTCATGGCCCGAGGCCCACCGCCGCATGCAGCGCGAAGGCCGCCCTTCCAAAATTGACCGCCCTTCGCGCAACCACTCGGCCAAGGTCATCACTCCTCCCGTTGTCAAAGCCGGATCAGAGATCATCTTCAAATAATTCGCAGCCCCGGTGATTCATCTCACACCTCCGTGTTTCCCCAATCCGCCAAATCTGCAAAGATAGAAGCATGACGACTGTTGCCGCTCCCTCCAAGGTGTTTGCCGACCGCATTGGCCGGATCGAAGTCTCCGCAACCATGGCCGTAGCCGCTGAGGCCGCCAAACTGCGCGCCCAGGGCATCAACCTGGTTGACTTCGGCGCGGGTGAGCCGCACTTCAACACCCCCCGGCATATAAAGGACGCGGCCATCGCCGCCATCGAAGCCAATTTCACCCGCTACACCGCGGTCCCCGGCATTCCCGACGTGCGCAAGGCCATCGTCGAGCGCCACGCCTGCGATTTCGGCTCCGACTACGGCATCGACGAAACCATCTTCACCACTGGCGAAAAGCATGCCCTCTTCAACGCCGTCCAGATCCTTGTCGACCACGGCGACGAAGTCATTCTCCCCGTCCCCTACTGGGTCAGCTTCAAAGACATCATTCAGTACGCCGGCGGCAAAGTTGTCTTCCTCGAGACCTCCGAAGCCGAAAATTTCCGCATCACCGCCGACGCCATCGAGAAGGCCATCACTCCGCGCACCAAGGCCATCATCCTCAACTCCCCCTCCAACCCCGCGGGCTCCATCGTTTCCGCGGAAGACCTGGAGCGCATCGTCCGCCTCGCCCACGAGCGCGGCATTTATCTCCTCCTCGACGAGTGTTACGTCTACCTCAACTACGCCGGAAAGCCCGTCTCCGCCGGCTCCTTCACCTGGGCCAAGGAGCACATGGTCGTCCTCGGCTCGCTCTCCAAGACTTACGCCATGACCGGCTGGCGCGCCGGGTACGCCATGGCTCCCAAGCCCATCATCGCCAACCTCAGCAAGCTCCAGTCGCAGCAAACTTCGAACGCCACCAGCATCGTGCAGAAGGCCGCCATCGCCGCACTCGCCGGCTCTCAGGAATGCGTCACCGAGTTCCGCGCGGAATTCATCGAGCTCCGCGACCACATGCTCGCCAAGCTGGCCGAGATCCCCGGCGTCACCTGCACCAAGCCTGAAGGCGCCTTCTACGTCTACCCCAACATGTCGGCCTTCATCGGCAAAGGCGGCATCCGCTCCGCCACCGAGTTGGCCACGCGCCTGCTCCATGAGGCCCACGTGGTCGCCGTCCCCGGAGAAGCCTTCGGCACCGCCGAGCACATCCGCCTCTCCTACCCCGTCACCAAGCAGAACATCGACGAGGGCACCCGCCGCATGGGCGAATTCCTCACTCGTCTCGCCTGACGGTACTGTTTTGCGGTATCGATACCGCAAAGCACACGAAAGCCGCGTCCCCACGCAAGAAATGTAACCGTTCTCCTATTCAAAACATGAGTCTGTCGGGTACGATGGCTCTTCCATGTCGAAGCGTATAGATTTTCGTCCTGTGATTCTCGCTGGTGGAAGCGGAACCCGCTTCTGGCCACGCTCTCGCCGCGCCCGGGCCAAGCAAGTTCTCGCCCTCGATGGCGAGCGCTCCATGATTCAGCAAACGGTGGAACGCCTCAAGCCCCTGGCCAAATCCGAACGCACCTGGGTCATCACCAATGAGTACTTGGCGAATGAGATCGGCGAGCAGCTCAAGGGCGTCCCTGCCGGCCAAATCGTGCAGGAGCCGGTAGCGCGCAACACCGCTCCCGCCTGCGGACTCGCCGCCTTCCTCATCGAGCGCGACAATCCCGACGCCATCCTGGGCATCTTCCCGTCTGACCACGTCATCGCCGACGAGCCGCGCTTCCTCAAGGCCCTGCAAAAAGGCATCGCCCTGGCTGCGGCCGGTGAGAACATCGTCGTGCTCGGCATCGAGCCCACCCGTCCCGAAGTCGGCTACGGCTACATCGAGACCGGCGACTTCGCACCCGACGGCTCCTCGCTCCACGTCCGCCGCTTCACGGAGAAGCCCAACCAAAATCGCGCCGACGAGTTCCTCGCCGCCGGCAACTACTACTGGAACTCCGGCATGTTCCTTTGGTCCGCGCGCACCCTCGCCAATGCCGTCCGCGAGCACCTGCCTGAGACCGCCCCGCTCCTCGAGACCATCGCCGCCGCCCACGGCACTCCCGAATTTGACCAGGCCTTCCGCGATCTCTACCCGCAGTGCGAAAACATCTCCGTCGACTACGCCGTACTCGAGCCCCGCTCCGCCAAAGGCGAGCGCTCTTCCCACCTCTACTGCCTGCCCGCTGAGTTCAGTTGGAACGACCTCGGCTCCTGGGCCTCGCTGTACGAGTACCAGCTCGAGTCCCGCCTGCGCGGCGATGGCGACGGCAACGTTGCCGAGTCCGAAGGACACCTCGCCCTCGAAGCCATGAACAACTACGTCTACGCCCCCAGGAAGTTCGTCGCCCTTGTCGGCGTGCAGAACCTCGTCATTGTCGACACTGAAGACGCAATCCTCATCGCCAGTCGCGACCACTCCCAGGACGTCGGCAAAGTCGTCAAGGAACTAGGCCTCTCCGGCCGCACCGATTTGATCTAGAAGCCTGCGGGAATCTATGAATAGTTCCCGCCCTTTGCTAGTCTCGCGCCTATGAACCCTGATTATTTGTTGCTGACCGGCATGTTGCAGCTGCTGACCTTCTTCGCTATTGGGCCAGCAATTGCCGTCGCCATTGTGTCCGCAACATGGCGAGGCAAACCGCAGAAATTCAACCCCGAA
>JANXQR010000552.1 GCA_025353435.1 Acidobacteriota bacterium
GAGTTGGGCAGCGTCTTCCTCGCCTCCTCGGCCCAGGAGGGGGGCGTCACCGGATCGAGCTCGCCGGAGAGCAGCAGCACCGGCTTGTCGCTCGTCACCGGATCAGAAGCCTCCAGCAAAGGACGGCGGGCCGCAGGATGACGGGGGGAAGTGTTCAGCCCAGTAAACCCATCCGCTGCGCCACGCGCTCCAGCGTCTCGAGAGCCTGGTCAAGCTGCTCGCGCGTGTGCTCGCTGGTCAGGATCAACCGGATGCGTGCTTTGCCCTCGGGCACGGTCGGAAACGCGATGCCTGTGCCCAGCACGCCTTGCTCGAAGAGCGCGCGGCTGAAGTCCATGGTCGTGCGCCCGTCGCCGATAATCAACGGCGTGATTGGCGTCTCGGTCGCAGGTGTAGTGAGGCCGCCGACGTTGAAACCCGCGCCCCGCAGCTCACCCTGGAAGTAGCGCGTGTTGTCCCAGAGCCGCTCGATCCGCTCCGGCTCCTGCTCCAGGATGTCGAATGCCGCGATGCACGTGGCCGCCACGGACGGCGGATGGGACGTGGAAAAGAGGAACGGCCGCGCACGGTGGTAAAGATAGTCAATCAGGTCGCGCGACCCGCATACATAGCCACCCAGTGCGCCGATGGCCTTTGACAGCGTCCCCACTTGGACGTCAACGCGCCCATCCATCCCGAAGTGATCCACCGAGCCGCGCCCGTTTTTTCCCAGCACTCCCGAAGCATGCGCGTCGTCCACCATCATGATTGCGCCGTATTTCTCCGCAAGCGCAGCCAGCTTGTCGACCGGGCCAATGTCGCCATCCATTGAAAAGACGCCGTCCGTGATTACCAGCTTTCGGCCGGGCTCGTTGGCAACCTCCTGCAGCAATTCCTCGCAGTGGGCCACGTCCTTGTGGCGAAACACTTTGATCTTGGCCCGCGACAGACGCGCGCCGTCGATGATGCTGGCGTGATTCAGTTCGTCGGAAAGGATGAAGTCTTCCTTGCCGAGAATTGCGCTCACCGTGCCGGCGTTGGCCGCGAACCCGCTCTGGAAAACAACGCAAGCTTCCACGTTTTTGAATTGCGCAATCTTCTCTTCAAGCTCCATGTGGATCCGCATCGTCCCGGCGATGGTACGAACTGCGCCCGATCCCACGCCCAGCTCCCGCGTGGCCTTCAAAGCCGCTTCAATCAGCTTGGGATGATTGGCCAGACCCAGGTAATTGTTACTGGCAAGATTGACGACCTGCTTGCCGTCGTAATGACACACCGGCGCCTGCTGATCGTCGAGCACGCGCAGGCGGAAATGCGTGCCCTTGGCCTTCAATTCGTCGAGCGCGGCGGTCAGGTGGGCAAGCTGTGGGCGGGTTGCGGTAGGAGCCATGGGTCACACCTCAAATGAAAAGCATAACGCCGGGGGAGTCCAGCTTAAGATGAGCTGGGACCGGCAAAAAAGTGTCCGGAAACGGACAATATTGCAAATAAAAAAACGACCAAGGCGATTGGAATCATGCGATTGCACACCGAAAAGGGGGGAATTTTTCCCCAATGTGATTTGGAACACAAAAGCAGGGAATAGGGAATAAGAAATAGGGAACAAGGCAACAGGAAACGGGGGAACAAGGGAACAGGGAATAGGGAATAGGGAACAGGAAATGGGAACGGGCTTCGGTGCGCGAATGTCGTTGTCGGCTTGGTCATGGTTGCTCCCTAATCTCCAGTCTCCGGAAATGCGAAACGCCCGCCGAATCGGCGAGCGCTTTTTGTCTACTGTATTAAGTATGACAGATCCCACGAATTAATAATGGATTTGAGCAAACTTTCTTTCGTTGATGACAAAGGGGTTACAAACTATTTTCATTTTTGCCTATTGACAACATTTGGGGTGAACCCCTGAGGTGAGACAGTTTCGATTTTGACGGGTTGCCGTTTACTGGATTTCGGTTGTCATTTGGACTCGTTTGTTGGAGTAGTTGGGTAAAACCAGCTCCCCTTTTACCGTGTGCGACCGGCAATTGGGCTCTCGCTCCCCGGTCCCCAAAGGCGAGGGACCGGGGGCACCCTCAACTTGATAGCCCCTTGAGGTCAGGGCCACCCGCCGAGGGACCGGGGGCACCCTCAACTTGATAGCCTCGTGAAATCGGGGCCACCCCGCCAAATGGTCCCGATTCCTGACAAGAAAAATGCGATATCTCTTGACACCCCTAGTTTTCTAGGCCTACAGTTTTCGATACCAAGGCTTCTAGGGGTCATCATGGCAAAAAACGATTTGCAGGGAACAATCGATCTGCTGGTACTCAAGACACTCGCTTTCACCGGTGCATTGCATGGATACGGGATCGTCCTCCACATCCAGCGGGCGTCAGAGGATCTGCTGCGGGTGGAAGAAGGCTCGCTGTATCCGGCGCTGCACCGTATGGAGCAAAGCGGCTGGATCGAGTCAGAGTGGGCGCTCACTGAGACCAATCGCAAAGCGAAGTATTACAAGCTCACCGCGTCGGGGCGCCGTCAGCTCGACCTCGCGGAAGAGAGCTTCGACCAGCTTGTTAAGGGTGTACGCGCGGTTTTGCGCTTCGCCTGAGGATGAAATGCCATGGCTGCTTTCCGTCGCACTGCCAATCTGTTTCGCCGCTCCCGTCTCGATCGCGAGATAGCCGCCGAGCTCCAGGCACACATCGAATTGCGCACCGACGAAAATATCGCGAAAGGCATGTCCCCGGCGGAGGCTCGACGCGACGCGTTGCTTCGCTTTGGCAACTCCGCAGTGACAAGGGAGCACGTGGCAGCCGCCGATGCCCCGCTCGCCCTTGGCAGCGTCGGCCGCAATGTGGGCTACGCGTTGCGCCAATTGCGCCGCTCACCCGGCTTCGCGCTTACCGCGATCCTGACATTGGCACTCGGCATTGGTCCAAACGTAGCCATCTTCAGCATTATCTGGGCAACGTTCCTGGCACCGCCGCCGTATCCGAACGCCAATCAGGTCGTGATGGTGTGGAATCACTACAAGGGAGAACGCATTCCAGCGCAAGGGGAGGATTATGCCGCTTATGCCGCGGAGAGCCATTCGTTCCAAAGCCTCACTTTTGAATCGTGGCTAGTTGTTCACCTCACAAATCCCGACCACACGGCGGATCACGAAGGCGGCCTCCCGGAGACTCCGGGACTCGAATCCAAAACCGTGGGGAGGGGGATGCTGCTTGGCCGCGACTTTCTGCCGGATGAGGGCGGACCTGGCAAGGACCACGTCGTCATTCTCTCTCATTGGCTCTGGCAATATCGCTACTACTCCGATCCCAATATTCTGGGCAAATCGATCCTCATTGAAGATCAGCCGTATACAGTCGTGGGGGTCATGCGAGCCAATCTACACGAGCACGGAGGAGAGGTGGAGTTCAAGGTGCCCATTCGCTTGATGCCCGGTGTGCACAGCCCGCAATTCGGCGTTGTGACTGGCCGTCTCAAGCCGGGGGTAACCCTCGCCCAGGCGCAGGCGGAGCTCTCCGTCATCGACAAGCGGATTGCGACACAGCGCAACGGCGGCCAGGACCCGCATTTGTCTTCGCTCAGTGTCGAGCACTACCGCAACGTCTGGCTCGATGCGAAAACTCGACACAACCTTTGGCTGCTCCTGGCCTCGGTATGCCTGGTTTTGCTGATCGCATGCGCCAATCTTGCGAACCTGCTGCTCGCTCGCGGGACATCGCGCCGGCAGGAGCTTGCGGTGCGGTCGGCGCTGG
>JANXQR010000305.1 GCA_025353435.1 Acidobacteriota bacterium
CCCTGCGCGATGACCCCGACAAACCCCGCTTCGTCGAAACGGTCATCGGCAAGGGCTACCGCTTCGTCATGCAGTCAATCGATGTTGAAGTACCCACCGTGGTCCAGCACCAAGATCCGCCCGCCCCAATCAACACCACCCCAGCAAATCCCGTCCTGACCAACCATTTCGCAACCGACCATGCCGCAAACAACCATATCCCGACCCACGACGGCGAGAAAGACGAACGCCGCAAGCGACTCCCGGTCTGGCTCCTCCCCGCTGCCGGCGTTCTCGTTCTCACCCTCGCTGGCGTCGTCTGGTATCTCATCCGCCCCCTACCCCCGCCCCGCATCACCGGAAACACGCAGATCACCCACGACGGCGTGCAAAGGTGGGTGGCGGGAACCGACGGACAGAGGCTCTTTGTCGAACAACACCGTTTCGGAGGCAGAACAGCGGCTCAGGTTGACATCTCCACCGGAGAGGCGACAGATATACCCATTCCGGTCGAAGGTCCCTCGCTTTGTGCCGTCTCCCCTGACGGACACACGCTCATGTTCAGTCCACACGATGGAACCCTTTGGACAGTCTCCGCCGAGGGGGGCTCGCTTCGCCGTCTGACGGAAAAGCTGAACGGTGCGCAAGCCTGGTATCCCGACGGAAAATCCGTGGTCTACACCATAGACAACGACGTCTTTGTCGCCCGCAGCGATGGTACCGACATTCGCAAGTTGACCTCCGTGGGAGGTCCCGTCTTTGACATGGACTATTCGCCGGACGGCAAAACCATTCGGTATACCCAGGGTGATGCGTTGTGGGAAATGTCCTCCAGCGGTTCCAATCCCCATCGCCTACTCCCTGGCTGGCCTCCGTCGTCGAGCACTTGCTGCGGCCGTTGGACTCCCGATGGGCAATTCTTTATTTTTGTGGAGGGAAATGAGCTTACCGAGGCTGGTTGGAATGTGAAAGCTGGTCAGTTGTGGGCTCTCGATGAGCGTCGCAGGTTGTTTCGGCGGCCCCCCGCCGAACCAGTCAGACTGACTGCGGACGCGAACGGGTGGTGGGACCCGACGCTCAGCAAGGATGGGCGCAGTATTTTCGCCCGTGGCGTAACCCCGCGGGGTGAACTTCTCCGTTATGACCCGAAAACCAAAACAATAGACCCCTATCTTGGCGGCATCTCCGCGGAATTCCTGACGTTCTCCCCTGACGGCAAGTCCGTTGCCTACGTCACTTTTCCCCAGGGCATTTTGTGGCGCGCCAATCGGGACGGGAGTGCACCGGTCCAAATGACCCAGCCGCCCATGTATCCCGTCCTGCCCCGATGGTCGCCTGACGGAAGCCAGATCGTGTTCATGGCTTCGCCGGGTTTGCATCGCCCCAACGTGATGTTCGTCGTGCCTGCCCAGGGCGGAAAGACACAGCGGCTACTTCCCAGGGAGAATGGACAGGAGGTGGATCCGAACTGGTCACCCGACGGGCGGAAGGTTGTCTTTTGGGATGGCGTCCACAATGACATCCGAATACTAGACATCGCTAGCCATCAGGTAACCACTCTTCCCGGATCAGATCGGCTGTTCTCGCCTCGCTGGTCCCCAGACGGCCGCACCATCGCCGTATATGACCCGCCAAATTGCCTAACCAAGCTCTTCGACATCGCAATGAAGCGTTGGTCGACTCTGGTTAAAGCACCTCCCGGCGAGTTTATCGAGTGGTCGCCCGATAGCCGCTACATTTACACCTTTTGCGTCGGGAACAGACCAGGGGTCGGTCGGATCAATATTGAGAAGAACAAGTATGAGCGCGTGGTCGATCTGAAAGGGTTTCGCCCCACGGGGTACATCTGGACCTACATGGGATTGGATCCGGAAGGCGCTCCCCTCATCCTTCGTGACACCGGCCTGACCGATATCTACGCCCTCACGCTTGAAGTCAAATGAACGCCACCCGGCCCGTGGCCCTGATCCCGCTGACCTTTCCAAACCACAATGAGGGTGCCCCCGGTCCCTCGCCTTTGGGGACCGGGGAGGTAAGCTAGGGCCCCAACGGCGGCGTGCTTTGCGACCTGAGCCCGCTCCGCTTCACCAACCGGCGCTGAGTCTCAAACAACTCAGCCAAATGACAGCCGAATTCAGCAAACGGCGACCAATCAAAATCAGAAATGTTGCACTCCAGGGGTGCACTCCAAATGTTGTCAAGTGCCTAACCTGTGGAAATCGTTGTAACCTGCACAAAACAATGATAAAAGATATATTTGAAAATCCATTATTAATTCGGCGAACCCGCTATCATTGAATTAGGTCGTAAATAGGAACGCCCGCCAACTCGGCGGGCGTTTCGCATTTCACGATCCATCAAGGAGATGTTCATGCAAACCAAACCCGCGAACCCGGCTCTCCAGTCACTTCTTCACTTCTTCACGCATTCACTCTCGCGCCGCACCCGGAATCTGT
>JANXQR010000007.1 GCA_025353435.1 Acidobacteriota bacterium
CCCGCGTCAACTGCGCGCCATCTTCTGCCAGCGGCTTCAACAGCTCTTTCACTTTGCTCATGACAAATCCACAAATCCGATGATACCGGCCCAGTCCCTTAGTCCCTCAGTCCCTCATCGCAAACTTCGAGCCCGCTTCATCCCCAGTTGCGCGACTCAACCACGCACAATAGACTGCTACCCGTACAGCGATAAGGAGAATTCGTGCGCCTCTTTCCAGTCTTGGCCTCCAGCGCCTTTGCGCTCACCCTTTCCGCGCTTCCTCTCTGCGCACAAACCAACGGCCACGATTCCGTCGCGCCCGCCCCGCACGTCAAGCAGATCCACCTCAAGCATGTCCTCGTCATCGGTCAGACCAAAGGCTTCGAACACGACTCCATCTCCGTCGCCATGGACACCATCTTCCAGCTCGGCAAGCAGAGCGGCCTCTGGGACACCATGCTCCGCACCGACACCGAGCTCCTCACCAAAAAGAAGCTCGGCAACAATGCCAAGAACCTCGACTACTTCGACCTCATCGTCTTCGCCAGCACCACGTCCGAACTCGACATGGACGACTCTCAGAAGGCCGACATGATGTCCTTCATCAAGGAAGACGGCAAAGGCTTCGTCGGCATCCACGCCGCCCTCGACACCAACTACAAGTGGCCCGAATACGGCGAGATGATTGGCGGCTACTTCGACCAGCATCCGTGGATGACCTTCCAGGCGCCCATTGTCACCGAGGATACCGACTTCCCCGCCGTCCGCCACTTTCCCAAAGCTTTCGTGAAATACGACGAGATCTACCAGCCCATGCAATGGTCGCGCGACAAGGTCAATGTCCTCCTATCGCTCGACCCCGACAAGCTCGACTACACCAACAACCCCCGAATCCACCGCACCGACCACGACTTCCCCGTCGCCTGGTCCAAAATGTACGGGAAAGGGCGCGTCTTCTATTCCACCCTCGGCCACACCGAGGAAGCCTGGGACGATCCCGACGTCAAGAAAATGTATTTCGAGGCAATCCGCTGGGCCCTTGGCATGACCGAAGGCAGCACGGCGACACATGCGCGGCCCGCAGGGCATTAGATCTTTGTTCGCTCGCCTGCTGCATACTCGGGACTCATGGTTTCAGCCCCGTTTCCCGCATCCAAATCATTGAGGTGAACCGGGATGCGTGAACGAATCGCCCTGGCTGTCGTGTTAACCGGGTTCTTGGTTTGTGCAAGCGGTTGCAGCAAACCAGTCGATAAGGCGGCATTCCTATCCGCGATCAACAAGTCGTACGACGGTCAGCACGTATGCCTCTGGCCCGAACCTACCAAGCTTCCTGCTCAGGCCGACCCCTCGAAGGACGAGAAGGCCCACGACTTCGACGTGCTTACCAATGCCGGCCTTCTCACCCGGGAGTTGCTGGCAAAGAAGGACCCTCTTGTGGGCTCCGTTCTGATCAATAAATACGACCTCTCCGACAAGGGACACTCCGCCTGGACTCCCGATCCCAACCACCCCGGTTCCGGCAACTTCTGTTTCGGACACTTCAACGTAACCGCCATCGACAAGGCCACCCCCAACGACCCCTCCAACCCCACTCAA
>JANXQR010000423.1 GCA_025353435.1 Acidobacteriota bacterium
GAAAGACAAAAGCACAGCGCGGCGCTGCGCGCCGCGCCGAATCTGTCCCGCGTTTTCCTCACAGTAATCGGTTTGGCGTGACGAACGAACTCAGCGAGCGTGACCGCAGTCACCGCGAAAAGGTGGTACGCTGTGGTGTCCACAGCAGAATGGACACGAGCAATGCCCACGCGGAGACGCGCAGCATTCTTGGTGTCCTAGAAAAAATCTGGTAACCTGTGGCTACTCGCCGCTTCACAGCGGAAGTGCAACAAAGGAAGCCCGACCTGCAAAGCAGGTAATCGGTCAACGCCGGTTGAACCTACATTCATTGAACAGGGGCTCGACTCGAAAATCGGTTCTGTGTGCCGTGTCCGCCAGTCCGGAATGCCTAATGAACCGCGGAGAGCTCCACCGTCTTAGGACGGGTTCACCGGCGCATCGCTTACGGCCCAGTGGGTCGGCTTCTCTTACTCGAGATTCGTCTTCTCTATTCTTCGGGTGCACCCCGCCTGCCTGATCGTATGCCGTATTCTCGTCTCAGGTGTATCCCGTCCTCTTCAACATCGGATCCGTGCTCATCCCCAGCTATGGGGCCATGGCTGCTGTTGGCGTTCTGCTGGCGCTTTTTCTTGCGCAACGTAGCGCGCGCGTAGCCGGCATCTCGCCCGCTCACGTGTGGAACCTCTCCATCACCGCTCTTTTCGCGGCTTTGGTGGGCTCTCGCCTACTGCTGGTGATTGTTAATTGGAGAAACGTAAGGAGCCATCCGCTCTGGATACTCAGCCTGGCGATGATCCACCACCCGCTGCTGGCGTCCGCCGGAGCCTTCGTTGGACTTATCGCGGCGGGGCTCTACGCACGCTGGCAGCACCTGCCTCTCGCCAACACTGCGGACACACTTGCGGCGCCTCTCGCTCTCGGACTGGCATGCGAACAGTTCGGCGCGCTGCTCGCTGGCTCCGGCTTCGGGAAGGGAACTGCGGTGTCCTGGGCCGTCACCTACACCAATCCGCTGACGTATCGCTGGAGCGGCGCGCCCCTCGGAATTCCCCTCCACCCCGTGCAGGGGTACGCAGGGATTTTGTACCTGACCTTGGCAATTTTGCTGCTTGTCTGGCTCCCGGCGCGGCGCCAGGCGGGAGATGTGGCAGGGGTAGCGCTGATGGGCTCGGGAATAGTGATCTATATCACCGAATTTTGGCGTGACTGGGAAGGCCGCGGTGATTTGTTCCATGGAGTGCTCGACGGACCGCAGGCGATATCGATCTTCCTTGTAATCGCAGGAGCAGTTATATTGCGAGCGCGCACGCCATGGCCCATCAAGGCTGAATCTCCCAATGAAGTTGATGTTCCCACCGAGGCCCAGCAATGACTGAACTCCGCACGCTCATCGCAACGCCTGAAGCTGCGGGCCAGCGCCTCGATCAGTTTCTCGTCGCGCAGATCGAGGGCGTAAGCCGCTCGCGTATTCAATTGCTGCTCGAACAGGGAGACGTGCTCGTTGATGGCACGCGCCTCAAAGCGTCGCACAAACTGCGAGGCGGCGAGACCATCCTCATCACCGGAGAGCCGCACCCCGCGCCGCTCAAAGCCACGGCGGAAGACATTCCGCTTCACATAGTGTTTGAAGACGCCGATCTTGCCGTGGTCGACAAGCCGGCAGGCATGATGGTGCACGCAGGGTCAGGCCAGAATGAAGATGAGCGCAGCCGCGGCACGCTGGTCAACGCGCTGCTCTTCCATTTCAAATCCCTTTCCGCGACCGGCGGCGATCTGCGCCCCGGCATCGTGCATCGCCTCGACAAGGACACCAGCGGCCTCATCATTGTCGCCAAGAACGACCGCGCACACGCTGCCCTGGCGACAAAATTCTCCAGCCGAGAGATCAAAAAGACCTACATTGCACTCGTGCAAGGCAATGTCGAACGCCCCAAGGGCACCATCGATGCTTCGGTGGGCCGTGACCCCGTCCGCCGCACCCGCATGACCACGCAACCCCTGGAGAATTCCCGCACCGCCATATCGCACTACGAAGTGGTGCGGCGCATTGCTGGACGTTTCGGCAAATTCACGCTGGTCAGGGTTCGCATTGAGACCGGCCGCACCCACCAGATCCGTGTGCACATGGCGTCCATCGGCCATCCCGTCGTCGGCGATTCGCTCTACGGCGCATCAAACCAGCTGACCGATCAAGTTGCCTCAAACGTCGTCATGTCCCGCGCCGCTCGCCGAAAATCCGAGCCGGAACGGCTCCGCCTGGGGCGAAATTTTCTGCACGCCGCTGAACTCGAATTTACACATCCAACCAGCCGGAAGCCCCTCGTGTTGAGTACTCCTTTGCCACCCGAACTCGACGACTTTCTTCGCAAGCTGGAGGGTGACATCCCCCAAGAAATTCCGTCCAAACCGGTACGCAAACTCCGCCGTTGATAAAATAGGGTAGACATGATCAGAAAGCCTTTTGTGCCGGCGTCTCCTTATCGCCGGATTCCTCGCTCCCTGGGGCTCGCGCTGGTTGCGACCCTCTCAGCAGCCTTCTTGTGCGCGCAGCAACCTGCTCCGCCAGCCCAGCCTGCCGCAAACCCAGGTGCGCAGCAGCCCGCGCCCAACAATGCCGGCCAGCAGCCCGGTGCACCGGACGAAGTGGTCGGCAATCCGCTCGTCATCAATGCAAACGAAGTCAACCTCATCTTCACGGTCACCGACAGGCACGGCCGCTACATCCCTGACCTGAAGCTGCAGGATTTCGCGCTGCTCGATGATCAGAAAGCGCCGTCCAAGGTCACCTCGTTCCACCAGCAAATCAACCTGCCCATGCGTGTCGGCCTGGTCATTGATGCCAGCACATCGATCCGCACCCGCTTCCAGTTCGAACAGCAGTCCGCCATCGAGTTTCTGCTGCAGATATTGAAGGCGAAAAGTGATCGCGGGTTTGTGATGGGCTTTGATGTCACGCCGACCGTTACCGCCGACTGGACCAACGACGTGGACAAGCTTGAGACCGGCGTCAACCGCCTGCGTCCCGGCGGAGGCACTGCGCTTTTCGATGCCGTGTACACAGCATGCAAGACCAAGCTGCTAGACACTGCGCGCGGGCAAGAACCGGTGCGCAAGGCGATGATTCTCATCTCCGACGGCGATGACAACCAGAGCCGCGTCCACCCCGACGAAGCCATCAAGGAGTGCCAGCGCGCAGAAACCATCATCTACGCCATCAGCACCAACTGGACCCCCAGCCGCGGCAAAGGCGACCAGGTGCTGAAGGATATGGCCGACGCGACTGGGGGCCAGGTCTTGTTCCCTATTTCGGTCGAAGAGATGAGCAACAGCTTCAAAGATATCGAGCAGGAGCTGCGAAGCCAGTACGCCCTCACCTACATTCCCGCTGATTTCAAGTCGGACGGCTCCTTCCGGCCCATCTATCTTTATTGCAACGACCGCCGCTACCAGGTGCGCGCCAAAAAGGGTTACTTCTCGCCGAAACAGTAGATTGATCGAGGCTACTTCTATTCTCGGCGCTCCCCGTGGTTCGCGGGGAAGGAAGCGGCCTCGGCAAACCTCTTTGGCGCGCATCAACGCTTTCCCGTTCCGAAACTCCCGCCCAGGTTTTCCTCCCGATTTGAAAATCGCATCGATTCATTCGACCCAGCTCTCATCTCAAGCCGCTTCGATGCGATGAACTAAGAGAGCGGTTCCGATCTCACGCAGCGAACGAATATCTACGGAATTAGAGACCAAGCGTGCTGCCGGTACGGAACCGCCCCGGCCTTGCCAAGGCTGGCAGACAGGAGGACAGGGTGATCCGGCAGGCCATCTCATGCGATATCTGCGGTGCGGAAAAGAAGCAGACGAATCACTGGTTCGTGGCCAGCGAACAGGCAGGTGAACTGCGCGTGAGCGGATGGAATTCCCGCAACAAGTTGCGCACGGGCTCCAAGCATCTTTGTGGCCAGACCTGCCTCCACAAGCTAGTGGATGAATTCATGGCCGGCACCATCGCAGGCCGTAACATCCCGCCGGTGGCAGAGATTGCATTCCCGGCTGAATTCGAACCCGATATCGATGCCAGTCTCACGTCGAAGGCTGCATACCTCGAGTCCCAACCTACACCCCGCCCCGTCGCCAGGCCGGTTGCTCTGGCTCCGCCACCACCTATGATTGCCGCGGCCGCCACCGTAGTACCCATGCAGCTTCGGACTTTGGTGGAGGCGTCCCGGCCAGTCGCCGCAGCGCCGCGTATCGAAGATATCCCGAACTACACCTCGCGCCGCTGGCGTGCCGAGGCCTGGGAACGCGAGCGGGAACGCGAACTCCACCCAGTAGATCGCCGTGCTGAAAACTCTCCGCGGCAGCGCAAGGCAAACTGAGGGATACTTCGCCTCAACCGTTCGAATGCTTCGCTAACAACTCCACCAGCCCCGCCTCGTCGAGCACCGTGACCTTCAGTTCAAGCGCCTTGTCGAGTTTGGAACCCGCTTCCTCGCCCGCGACCACGTAACTCGTCTTCTTGCTCACCGATCCCGAGACCTTCCCACCTGCAGCTTCAATCCGCGCCTTGGCCTCATCGCGAGTAAGTGTGGGAAGCGTGCCAGTCAACACAAACGTCAGCCCCGCCAACTGCGTGGACCGCTGCTTCTTCTCCGCCGTCATCTCCACACCTGCAGCCTTCAGATGATCCACCAGGTCACGGTTTGCGGGCCGAGAGAAGAAGTCAAGGATTGCCATCGAAATGCGCGGGCCCACCTCTTCCACACGCTCCAATTCCTCCGCGCTCGCTGCCATCACCGCGTCTATCGATCCGAACTCCTGCGCCAGCAACTCTGCTGTGCGCTCACCTACAAAGCGAATCCCCAGCCCCATCAGAACACGCGCAAGTCCCGCATGCTTCGAGCGTTCAATTTCCGCTAGCAGTGTGCGCGCCGATTTTTCGCCGAACCGCTCCAGGCCCACCACCTGCTCTTCCGTCAGCTTGTACAAATCCGCAACGCTGCGCACCAACCCGCGTTCGCGCAATTGCGCCACCGCTGCTTCGCCCAGCCCTTCAATGTTCATCACGCCGCGGCTGCCCCAATGCAACAGCGTCTCGCGCAGCAGGGCAGGGCAGTCGGCATTCACGCAGCGGTAGTCAGCCTCGCCTTCTTCGCGGACCACCGGCTGGCCGCACTCCGGGCAATGCGTTGGATACGAAAACTTCTCCGCTCCGCGCGGATGCTCGGCGTCTTCGACTATCTCCGCGACCTTGGGGATCACGTCACCGCCGCGTTCAACTTTCACCCAGTCGCCGATCATCAATCCCATGCGCTCGATCCAGTCGGCGTTGTGCAGCGTTGCGCGGCTCACCGTTACGCCGCCCACAAACACGGGATTGAGCATCGCGGTCGGCGTCAACTTGCCGCTGCGCCCCACGCTGATCATGATCCCCATCAGTTGCGTAATCGCCTGCTCCGCCGAAAATTTATACGCAATGGCCCAGCGTGGCGCGCGGCCCGTGTACCCCAGCCGCTGCTGGGTGGCCTGCGCGTCCACCTTCAGCACCACACCATCAATGTCGTAGCCAAGCGTGGCGCGCCGTTCCCCCGCTCCGGCGATGAACTTCATCATCTCCTCGACCTTGTGCACCCGACCGCGATGGGGATTCACGCGGAATCCCAATGCCGTCAGCGCATCGAGCGTGGCCTCCTGCCCGATGGCCAGGTACTCGCCCTTGCTCAGCAAGAAGTACGCATAGACATCCAGCCGCCGCTGCGCCACAATGCTCGGCTCCATGGTGCGCAGCGTGCCTGCGGCCGCATTGCGCGGATTCACGGCGGGCGCCAACCCCTGAGCCTCGCGCTCCTTGTTCATCTGCTCGAACGCTTTCTCCGGCATCACCGCTTCGCCGCGCACTTCAAAGTCCGCCGGCACCCCCGCCTTCTTCAGCCTCTCCGGTGAAATGCTCAACGGTACGCTGCGAATGGTGCGGACGCTGGACGTCACGTCCTCGCCGATCTGACCATCGCCGCGCGTCAATCCGCGCACCAGCCGCGCGCCTCCGTCTGTGGTCGCCTGGTAGTGCAGGGCCAGACTCAGCCCGTCCAGCTTCAGCTCGCATGTGTACTCGACAGGCAGACTTCCGGCCAGCTCGTGGACGCGCCGGTCCCAGTCGCGCAGCTCTTCTTCGGAGTAGGCATTGTCCAGGCTCAGCATGGGCCGCGAGTGCCGCACCTTCTGGAACCCCTCCGCCGGCTTGCCACCCACGCGCTGCGAGGGCGAATCGGACGTCAGCACCTCCGGGTGCTCGGCCTCGATGCGCTTCAACTCGTTCATCAGCTTGTCGTACGCCGCGTCGGATATCTCCGGCGCATCCATCACGTAGTAGAGATGCTCATGCCGCCGCAGTTCTTCGCGCAGTTCTTCCGCTCGCTTTGAGACCTCTTGCAGTGATTGTTCAATACCGTCCATGGGCAGGATTATAGGAGGTCGCGCAAGGAAAATTCTCCTCGCAGCAGTCCAAACACATCGCGCTCACCGAGCCCGGTTTAGTATGGTGGTCACTACGCATGGAGCCCATCACCCACTTTCTCACCGGCGCCTGCATCGGCCGCGCCGGCCTCAATCGCAAGACCGCCTGTGCCACGGTGGTCGCGGTGCTTGCCGCGGAAGCCGCCGACATCGACATCTTGTGGGGCTTCAACGGTCCGGTTGAGGAACTCAAGCATCACCGCGGCATCACCCACACATTCCTCGGTGCGCCGTTCGTCGCGGCAGTCGTTGTGGGTGTCGTTGCTCTTTTCTATCTTTGGCGCGAAGGCCGCAATGCGCGCAAGCGATCCCCCTCTGCGGTTGCCGATGATATTCGTGTATCCAAACGCAAACCGCCTCTGCGATGGCTGTGGCTCTACGCCACAGCTCTCGTCGCCGCGTCCAGCCACATCCTGCTCGACTGGACCAACAACTACGGCGTGCGCCCATTTTTCCCCTTCAACCCGCGCTGGTACGCCGGCAGCTTCATGTTCATTGCCGAGCCGATCATCTGGGCGCTCTTTCTGCTGGCGTTAGTCGTTCCGTGGCTGCTGGGTCTTGCCGATCGCGAAATCGGCGCGCGCCGCCCCGTATTTCGCGGCCGCAGCTGGGCCATCTTCGCGCTCTTTGGGACATTCATACTCGGCTGCTGGCGTTGGGCCGAACACGATCAGGCCCTCGCTCTGATCGGCAATGCACAGGTGACAACGTCGTCCATCACGCGCATTGCCGCAGAACCGTTTCCCATCAATCCTTGGCGCTGGCATGCCATCGTCGAAACGCCCGGCTTCTACCAGACCGCCGAGGTCAATACGCGCAACGAATCAGTCGACAGTGACCCGAACACGGACGTGCTCTACAAGCCCGCCTTCACGCCGGCGGTTCAGGCCGCCAAACAAACGCCACTCGGACAGGCCTATCTCGACTGGGGAACCTGGGCAGTGGTGCGCGACGTTGGCCAGGAGACGATTCCCGGCTCTACCCCGCCAAGCCTTCCCGTCGGGCGCACATGGACGACTGTTGAGTTCAGTGACCTTCGATTTGCC
>JANXQR010000523.1 GCA_025353435.1 Acidobacteriota bacterium
GTTCGAGACCAAGTGGTAGAAGACCGCCGGATCTCCGAGCTTCCAGTTGGAGGGCAGCGGCGCCGGTCCGTCGGTAGTGATATCGACTCCGATGTAGCCCGCAGCAATCACGCTGCCGAGAATCGTGACTGAGACGTTGGAGGGCTGGTTCGTTCTAGGGTCGATCGGAATCACCGTGGGATTGAGGTTGAGCGGCGATTGCGAGGTCACGCCGGGCAGCAGCTTCAAGCGCGCAAATCCCGCTCCGACATTGGTGGCTATGTCCTCGAAACCAAAACCTACGCAGTTGATCCCCACCTGGATTCCGGCAGACGCGAACTGCGACGGCAATAGCGGTTGCGGCGGCGGATTCTGAGGGCAGGATGCCGGCGGGTCAGCGAAGGTATGGATCGAGTCACTAACCGTGCCGACGAGGGAAGAAGGTCCAAACGTATCCGCGGTAGCCGTGGCGCCGGCAAAGAATGACTGAATCACCGGATCGCCGAGCACCTGATTCCCGTTGTTGTCCGCGACGGCGATTGCGTCCGCAGGAGGTGTGACGACCGGAGGCGTGAGGTCCACGATCCAGCCAGAGATCGACGTGGAACCGTTGCCGGCCATGTCGTACGCCGTAACACTAAATGCCACGCTCACATCGAAGCCTGGCTGACCAGCCGGAATCGTCGGTACAACAAAGAGGCCGAGGTTGGGCTGCGCCGGATCGCAGATCGAGGTGGTCCCGCCTGTGAATCCCGAAAGCGAGCACACGTACTCCGCGATACCGTTCGGATCCGAGCTCGCAAAGCTGATAGTGCTCGACCCCGGCAGCGCATTCTTGACGATGCCCGTGGGATTGGGCGTTGAGCCGATCACTGGCGCAGTGGGCGGAGTGGTGTCGACCAGCCATTTGAATTTTGTCGGCGTACTGGGATTCCCGAACACGTCAATCGCCGCCACGGTGTATGTGTGAGAGAAATTCGCCGCGACTTGATACGACCCACCACTTACGCAAGGTGTAGTCAGCCCATCGAGAGTACACACGTAGGACGCGATGTCCGCCTGGCTATCAATCCACGAGAATTGCGCCGCTACTGCGTTTGTGATGACGTCGAATCCGTTGAATTGCGTCAGCCCCAATGGGTTTACGGGATGCGTTGTGAGTGTGGGCGCCGGAGGCGGTGTGGGGTAAACAATCCAATTGTAGGTAATGGTATTGCTTCGATTGTTCGCATTGTCTATTGCGTATACCTGGAACGTTTGCTGTGTGCTTAACTGCGGCGTATTCACAGCGAGTGGGCTGATGCAGAACTGGAAACTCGCGCCATTGACGCTGCAGAAGAAAGAAACGCCGCTCTCGGCATCAGAAAAACTGAACGAAACGTTGCTCACTTGCCCGGGCGTTTGAGGTCCGGTGACGTTAGGATCGGAAGGCGGCGTTGTGTCGACGACCCACGAGAAAGTGGATGCTGGCCCAGCCGTCCCGGCCGCGTCTACGGCGTTGACAGAGAAGGTGTGATTGCCATCGACAAGCGTGTACTTGACGCCGCTCACACAGGAGGTCGCTGACCCACCGTCCATCTGGCAGAAAAACGTCACATTCGGGGTGTTGGATTGGAATGTGAAAGTTGCTGTGCTTTGGTTGGAGAAGCCCAATGGATTCGACAGAATCACTGTCGCCGGGCCGCTAGCCAATATCGTCAGCCCGCTGCTTTGCACCGCATTGCCCGGCGAGATTCCGGTTGCCGCCACTGGCGTGACCTGGAAGGTGATGATATGCCCAACGTCTCCGGTTGTGGAGGTGTAGCTGGCGCCCGATGCGCCGGCAATTGGCAAACCATCGCTCAGCCATTGCAATATGGATGCGCCTTCCAAATCTCCGTCCACATCACTGTAGGTGTAGTGCCCGGTCAACATCGCTCCAACAGTCGACGACCCGGTGATGTTGACGCCGGTCGCTACCGGCACGGAGTTCAGTATCGTCAAGCCACTGCTCTGCACGGGTGTTCCAGGTGAGGTTCCGATCACCGCCACAGGCGTTACCTCGAAAACGATCGAGTGACCGGAGTCAGCAATGACCACCGTGTACGCCTTGCTGGTTGCATTGATGATTGGCGAGCCATCGCGCAGCCAGCGGAAGGTTGATGCTCCCTCCTGATCGGCGTCAGCGTCAGAGTATGAGTATTGACCGGTTAGCACCTGTCCGACGGCAGGATTGCCGGTTATGGTTACCCCCGATGCAACGGGCGCCGAGTTTGTAGCGGGACCGATTTTGAAAATTTGATTTCCGGTATAGGTTGAGGCATAGATATTGTTCGTCGCCGAATCCTGCACCAGTCCGCGGAAGTCGCCGTATAAGGAAGTGGCAAATCCAGATGGCGGGGCTTGCGTGAAGCTGTAGTAGCTGGCAATGGTCTGGACTATCTCATCCGAATCTCCATTGACAACTCCGTCGGCTCCGGGATCGATGCGCCGCACGCGATGGGTAACGTCGTCGTCAAAGATTATGGCGCCGTCCGAGGCCACAAACATGGCATAGCTAATGAAGAGAGCAGCCTGCGTTGCCGGCAATCCATCGCCGGCGAATGGTTGCGCGTAGCCGGCAAAGTTCGCGCCCGGGATGCCACCAATCAATGCGGCCGTACTTGAACTCGAGCCATCAATGGTTCCGTCCATTCCGGGCGAGACCTTCACCAGCGTCTGGCCACCAACGAGAAGGTAGCCTTGGTTGTCGAATGCCAATGCTCGTGGTTGATCGAGGTATGGAGATTTAGGGGCTCCTGATGTTGAGTTCGGGTTTTCGTCCAGGACAACGTTCCAGTTTCCATCACTGCTGTTGACCCGGAACACCGCAGAAGAACTGTCTAGGGCGAGATACACATTCCCCTGAAAGTCCACGAGCAAGGAATTCACACCCGCAAGAGAGGTTGAGGTAGCCAGCTGACCTTGCGCAGGTCCCGGAACGCCGCAGCAAGGTTGTCCGCCAGCGATTACATTGGTGACGAGGTTGCTGAGATTCATGCGCACGATCTCCTCGGCGCCTGATGAGTCGACCGGTGCGACATAGTAGAGGTAGGGGTTGAACGGGTCGAGTGCGATGGGCGCGGAAGGAACGGCTTGTCCGTAAGGCACAAGCAGCGAAATCAGATTGGTGTTGAGATCGACTTGCCGGATTGCTCCTGTCAATCCCGATTCGGACACGAACAATTGCCGCGTGGATGAATTAAATGCCATGGAGGCGGGACGGCTGAGCGCCGACTGCAAGGCAGGCACGCCGTTCGGAGCGTCGTCTCGTGGATCACCGCCGGTTCCATCGATCGAACCCTCGGCATATCCCGTTCCCGCAATTGCCGTGATCGCTGTTGCAGGTACTTGCGGATAGAAGAAGGCGACAGTCGTGCTGCGGTCCGCGCCATTGGTGTTGGGCAGATTGGTGTCGGCACAAAGACTGTTTCCCTGTTGGCCCGCGGAAAGCAGCGTCCATACCCCGGCCTGCAGTTCAAAGAGCTGCACGTCTGGGGGATCGGCAAAGCTCATCCCGGTGTGGTCGAGACAGAGCGTCGCTTGCCCGCTGAAGGAAGCTGTCGTGTGGACATCGTAGTAATACGGTGGCGATCCTGCCTGCATTCCCGCTGGCGGCTGGGGATTCAGATCGGCCCTGGATTGCAGCCATGTGAGGCCGGCTGTCTGCACGGCCGGGAATGTGATAGTCGCCGGATGAACATTGCCTCTATAGAAAAAGTCAGGCGAATCAAACAGCTCGTCCGTGAGCTGGATAGTCTCCGGATTGGTCAGCGTGGGGAACGTGTTCTGCCCGAGCACATTTACAGTGAGCGTTGCACTGCCGATTGCCCCGCGGGCATCTCGAACCTTCAACGTGAAAGTGTAGGTCCCGGGCGCGAGGGAGAATGTACCGGACGGCGGCACTCCGGCCGAGTTGTTGGCCTGTTCGAGGTGGAATCCGTTCGATCCATCCCAGGCAAAGTCGGTGATTGCGTCGTTTTCCGGGTCCTGGATATTGCATTGGAAGAGCTGGCCACAGGCAAGCTGGAACACGACGGGTTGGTTCGGAACGATGATTGATATCGACAGATTCGCCGGAGTGAAGGAGATCACGGGAGGCTGGTCTGCGGGAACGATTGCGGAAACATCCAGCCCGCGCAGAAGCACGTCGTCGCCGCCCAGTCCGCTCGAATGAAATGAACCCTGAGTGCCAAGGGTTCCATCATTGGTGTCAACGGCGAGATACAGCGATTGCGAACCATTCGCCGCGAGAGCAGCTGCGAAGACATCTGCCGAATGAGGGTTGAGGAAGGTGGAAAAGGTCGCTTGTGACAGGTCGGGAGTGTAGGTTCTCAAGAACGGACGGGATTGCGCCGTCAATTGTCCCGGATAAATGGGATTGACCAGAAGGAAGCCGTTTAAGTCAATAGCGGTGCCGGTAACGGCCGGGATACCGCCCGGCAGAACCGTGAGCCTATTTGTCGAGGAAGGGGTACCCATCAGCACGCTGCCGACTAACTGACCTGAAGCCGGCTGGCTCAAATCAAGCTTGGCAAGAAATCCCGCAAATGTGTTGAAAGCAGGAGAACCGG
>JANXQR010000528.1 GCA_025353435.1 Acidobacteriota bacterium
TGGTTTCAGTTTATTGTGCTGAACGCGGCGATTTATTTGGCGGTGGGGCTGGGGATTGAGGCGGGGCGGGGGATATTTCGGATGGTAAGTGATTCGAAGGGGTCGGCGGCGGTGCGGAAGGCTGATTTGTAAAGTGCTCTACATCTACAGCGGCCCAATCACCGGTCTATTGACTCCGAAGAGATCGGACTCGTCACTCAGTTGAAGAACCTCGAAATGGGTCTCGATCATTCCCTGATCGATTGTTTCTGAGTAGTCGCCATCCTCATCGACGAGCCATACACAATCCAGACCGTCGCTCCGCCTGTAGTATCCAATGCGGAAGACCCGGCCTTCGTAGCCGACCCAGTCTGGTTCTTCGCTGGTTACCTTCACGACCTTCACGACCGAACGGGGAGATATGACGCGAGGGAGCGAGCCGTTCATCTTTCAGAACCCCAGAGAGCGATTTGGCAGACTCCCGCAATTGTCCCGATTGCCCCCTCCCCCGTCAACCTGGATGTGTCGGGGCCAGAATGTTAGTTGGCCGCAAAAGCAGGTCCCTCGGCTCCGTTGAAAAGCACTTCACTCGGGATGACAGGTCCATAGGTGGAGTGAGGGCGTCGTTTCCCACCCTTGCGCCAGAAGGAAGGCGCAAAGATGGGGCACGGAGTTTTTGGTTGGACGTGGAACGGAAAAGACCGCCTGAGGGCTCTAGCAGCCTTTTTTGCACCTGGCCATGATGGCGGCGTGGAGGCGGTCGCGGAGGCCGGCAGGCATCTCGTAGAGCTCGTGGGAGCGGTAGATCTGGATGGTTTTGCGGGTCGTCGAGAGGGTGACCTCGCAATGCTCGCAGCCCTGGAGGTGCTCCTTGAGGTCGGCCCGCATCGCGACGGAAGTGTCGTCGATCATGTCGTCGAGCAGGGCAAGAAACTCGGTGCAGGTCATTTCTTTACCCCTTCCCCTCGGCGGAGGCGGTCGATTTTGTAGCCTTTGTAGCGGCTCGACCGGATTTCCTTTTGAAGTAGCGGCTGAGGCGTTCGCGAAGTTGCAACCGGGCGCGCAGCAGGCGTGATTTGACGGCAGGAACGCTGAGGCCAAGCGCCTCGGCGGTGTCCTCGGTTGAGAGCCCCTGGACATCGCGAAGTTCGAAGACGACGCGAAAGCCGGGGGGCAGGCCCTTGATGGTCTTCTCCAGGATTGTGTGGAGCTCGGCCTGGGTGTAATTCTGCTCGGGATCGGGAGCCCAGTCGGCCAGGTCGCGGGGGACGCTGCCGTCCTCGGTCACCACGTCCTCGTCGATGGAGACCATTTTGCCGGTACGCCTCTTGCGGAGGCGCATCAGACTTTCGTTGACTGCAATTCGGACCAACCATGTGTAGAACTTCGAGTTTCCTTGAAACTGTTCGAGCTTCTCGTATGCCTTGAGGAACGCGTCCTGCATTACGTCTTCAGCGTCTTCGCGGTTTTGCGTGATGTGCTGCGCAATGCGAAAGATCTGACGCTCGTATTTGCGGACGAGTTCATCGTAAGCCGAGACATCGCCGGCGCGGACTCGTTCGACCAGGGCTACGTCGGGATGCTGCTCGTCTTGTCCTGCTATGGGTTGGATGGTCGCCATGCGCGTTGGTTGCGGAATTCCGTTGGGCTTGTCGCCGGAGTGGAATGGGGGCCGCTAAGTCCAGTGTAACGGAAGGCGGCGGCGAGCTGGAATTTGGGGCGGTTTAACGTGTTTGGTGAGGTAGCGCGTCTAAATGGGGAACGGTGTGTTTATGGGAACAACGGAATCAAGGAAGAGCGGAACTAGTGACTCAAGTGATGCATGACGCTGTCGTCGCGAAGTTTTCCGCTTAGAGTGAAGCTATGAAGGCGCGCAATAACCTATTTCTATCCTCCGGTCTCGCGTTGCGGTGTCTGGCCGGGCTGCTGTTTATATTGATGGCCGTTGGCGCGGCTGCCGGTGCGATTGCTGGCGGGGCGGGGGCTACGGCGAGCTCGACTCATTCGACTAAAAAGAGCAGTGGTACTGCGAAGACATCGAGCAAGAGGGGCACGCACAAGGCGTCGCGGCATCGGCATCGCGGCACACCGGCGGAGCGTCGGGCGCGGACGACGCGGCTGAAGCAGGCGTTTGTGGCTTCGGCGGAGTTGCGGCCGATGGCGCAGCAGTTGATGACGATGCGGACGCCGGCGGCCTATGCGGGCGTGTCGAGCTATGCGCAGAGGCATACGGGTGACGCGGCTGCTGCGGCGTATCTGTCGCTGGGTCGCGCGTACCAGATTGACAAGCGATGCCAGGATGCAGTGACGGCGCTGAAGCAGGCCAAAGCGCACAGCGAAGTGCTGGGAGACTATGCGGACTTTCTGGCGGCGGAGTGCGAGCACGAATCGGGACATGAGGCGGCGGCTGAGGCGCTGCTGAATGGTTTCATCACGCGGTACCCGGACACGATTTTCGACCTGGAAGCGCCGGAGCTTGAGGCGAACGTGTTGTTGGCGCAGCGTGATGCGACGGCGGCGCAGCGAGCGTTGCTGACCATTGCCGATGTGGCGCAGGACATGCCGAACTATGAGTTGACGTCGGCGAAGATTGCTTCTGCGATCCAGCAGAATGAGGAGGCGAAGCGGCTTTACAAGCACTTGCTGCTGAGTCACCCGCTGGCTCCTGAGGCCGAGGCGGCGCGGGCAAAACTGACGGCGATGGGCGCTGAGAGCGATTTGACGCCGACGGAGTTGCGCAGCCTGGGCGATGCGTATTACAACGCCGGGCGCTACAACCTAGCTGCTGAGCAGTATCACGCGCTGGCGCGCAATGCGACGCTGGACTCGAGTGCGCGCAACGGTTTTGCGGCGGCTGCGGCTGCGTGCGACTTCAAGCTGAAGCGGCTGTCCGATGGCGAGGCCAAGGCGCTCGCCGATACCAATGACGACAACGGCGCGCGGAGACTGTATCTGCTGATGGAACTGGCGCGCAACCGTGACAACGACAGCGAGCAACAGCGGCTGGTGAGCCAGCTTGAGGAACGCTTCCCGCAGAGCCAATGGCTGGCCGAAGCACTCTTTTCCGCCGGTAACATGTACATGCTGAGGCGCGATTATGCGATGGCGGTCAGCTATTACAGCTACCTGGCCGTGCATTTTCCCAACAGCAAGAATGCGGCGGCGGCGCATTGGCGCGCGGGATGGCTCAGTTATCGGGAAGGGTTGTTCGCGGACGCGTCGCGGATGTTCGACGAGCAGATCCGGCTTTATCCGACGGCCACCGAGAGCGCGGCGGCGCTGTACTGGCGCGGGCGGCTGTTTGAGATGCAGGATCACCAGCCGGCGCAGGCGGCGGCAAATTACCGTACGGTAGTTTCGCGTTATCAACATTATTTTTATGCGCAGATGGCGCGGGAGCGGTTGACATCACTGGGGCAGCCGATGACGGTGGCGGAGACGGAGATTGAGGGGTTCAAGGCGCCGCCGATTCCGCATTTGACTGATGTGTTTCCGGCGGACAGCCCTCATATTGCGAAGGCGCGATTGATTGCCAATGCGGGGCTGAACGATTACATCGGTCAGGAGCTTGCAGCGGACCCGGATTCGGATTCTTGGGGCGCGCTGGCAGAGGCGCAGATTTATGCCTCATTCGGCGAAACGTATCGGGCCATGCGTGCTTTGAAGCGTGCACTGCCATTTGCGACGTCAGCGCCGATCAACTCGATTCCGCTGGCGTATTGGCGGATTCTTTTCCCGGAGCCGTGGTGGGACACGATCAAGACGGAGTCGGCGAAGAACGGGATCGATCCTTACTTGGTGGCATCGCTGATCAGGCAGGAGTCGGAGTTCAATCCTTCAGTGATTTCATATGCGAACGCATACGGGCTGATGCAGATAGAGCCGTCAGTAGGGAAGTCACTGGCGCGGCAGGAAGGGTTGACGAACTTTCAGACCTACCAGTTGCTGAATCCGGAGATCAACATTCGACTGGGAACGAGATACCTGAAGCAGTTGATCGATCGCTTCGGCGGCGTGCAGGAGTACGCGCTTGGGGCATATAACGCGGGCGAGTCGCGCATCGTGGATTGGCAGTCGGCAGGGCCTTATCACGGCATCGACGAGTTTGTTGAGTCCATACCATTCACACAGACACGGGATTACGTTCAGGCAATATTGCGCAATGAAGAGATCTATCGCGGGATCGGTGGTGCAGGAAACGAGCAGACATCTGCGGTCGCGCGCGCATCAAAGTAGAGTGGCCGCATTTTTTTGGTCATGGGAATCCGCTTAAGCACGAGAGTCGAGCGATTCCGATTGACGAAAAGAAGTGAAGCGGCAACACTGAATTTGGCCCCGAGGCGTCCAATTCTCAGGGTTGAACCTTGCAACCAGCAGTTGCTGTACAAAGTAGCCCGATGGCATGAAAGTCACACCGGAATGCCATGCAGACTTAGTGCATCTCAACACTGGAGGGCAGGATGTCAGCAGATCTGCAATTCCTGGAAGAATGGATCCCCGAAAGAATGGACCCCGGCACGGTTTTCGTGCTTGAAAACCAGACCTCGCTTGGGCATGCACAGAACCCATTCGTCGCAGTCATGTCGTGCCCTCGTTGCGGCACGATGGGACTGATCACGCGGCGACAACTCTGCGGTGGCGAGCCGATGATCTGCGGCGGCGACTTCTGCTCGGCTGAGTACCAGCTCGAGGGGGAGAATATCAACTTCCGCAATCCGCAATAGGCACGATTCGATTTTGAAATGCCGACGTGTGCCGACACCTGCTCTTCAAAATAAAAACGGACTCTTTCGCGCGGGATCGTAGTCGAATTTCATCAGCCCGTCGCGGTAATCGATATGAATCGTCGTGTGACCCAGCGTTCTCAGCCCCAGCAAACCGGAAATCTCCATTCCTGAGTCATCTGTGAACCTTGATGTGTCAAAGGGGAAGATTTCTGCTTCTTTCAACGACACGCCCGCAAAGTTGAGGACGGCATCGTGAATGGTGTAGGTCGAGTTCGCTATTGCGTTGAAGTCCCTGTTCTCGAACTTGGCGTCCTTGTGCCCGGTCGTTAGCTCGTAACCTGCACCAGCGGTTGCGACGGAGGCTCCCATGGCGGTGTCAAGGACAAAGAGCATGGGCGGCCTTCCGTTGAGTGACAAGGGGAAAATAAGGTCGTTACCGCTGACAAGAATTGAGGTGTAGTCCTTCATCGCTGGCGCCGTATAACGGTTATAGAGTCCGTCGGTAGCAGCCACCTCTTGCGGCCGCGCTGGAAGTGTTTCTAAAAGCAGCTTCTTCCCCGGATAATCGAGTGTGATCAGATAACTGGAAAGTATCTCCAGTCCAAGCAAACCATCGGCGCCATTCGGGAAGTTGACACCCATCACCTGCACGGCGCAGTTATGGAATTCGACGTCTCCAATTGTGATGGAGTCGGCAATGCCAACGAAGCCCGCCCGCGTCGATTGGCCGCCAGTCCCCAGCACATCGTTTTGGTAAATTGGTTTGAGACCGGCATGTTGAGCGGCGGCTCGGCTGATGAGCAGCCCGCTGAAGCCGTCGATTGGCAGGCGGGGGTTGTAGCTGGTGTCTATCAACA
>JANXQR010000561.1 GCA_025353435.1 Acidobacteriota bacterium
GGCAAAGTTGGTGATGCGCAGGTCAGAACCGAGCAGATTGGAACGGTAACGCAACAACTCGGGCTCATCCAGCTTGCTTGCTACAGCTGGATCCCAGCGGTCTTCGAGGAATTTGAGGGAGGGGGAAGCAACTGTTGCGGAGGCCATGAAAACACCTTCTTGGTCGTAGTACGTGAACACGATAGCACAGACCAAATGCAATAGGGAATCTGTTTCGAAAGTGAACTTTGAGGAGCGCTGACAACCGCTTATGGGCGAATCATTCTTTGACGCCTGGGTTGTCGTCCGCAGCCAGCGATTCCGGGGTCACCACGTAGTGTCGGACGTAGTTATAGGGGGGGACGATGCGCCCGCGAAGCAGGGTGATGCCGAGTTGAATGAGGCGCGGCCCGTAGCTTTCAGCTCCGTGGGAGATGGAACCGATAATGGCGCTGGATGCTTTTCGCATCTCCTCCAGCACTTCCGGAATGCAGTCTTGTCCGGCGATGGCAAAGTCCACTTCGCGGCCATTTTGGCGCGCCGCATCCAGCACGCCCAATGCACTGGAATCTGTGGACGCTGCTACGAGGATTCGCTGACCTTTGCGCTGTGTGCGCAGGAATTCGTTGACCGCAACGAAACTGGGTTGACGCATTCCACGGCCTTCGAGGCGGAGGAAGCGGTCGGACGGAACCAGCGGGAGGCGCTCGCGGATTCCTTCGAATGCGCCGGTGATTCGGCTTTGGACAAAGCTGCCGGCCTCTGAAAAGCCGACGCCGAGGACCCAATCGACTTTGCATTTCCACTTGTTGCAGGCATGCTGAGCCAGGAGAGCGCCGGCCTCGTAGCCAACCTCGAAGTTGTCCACGCCGAAGTAAGTTGCGTTGGGATGGGGAACGTCGATGGCGATGAGCGGGATTTCGGCTTTCTTGAAGATGTGCGCGATGTGCGGAGCCACGTGCTCCTCGACCTGAAACTCGAGAACGAGGTCTACGCGCTGGCGCACAAATTCTTCAGCATTCTTGATAGCGAGGTCGGGATCGTAGCGGTTATCGAGGTGAAGCAGTTCGACGCCTGCGGCGGCCGCGGCGGCGGTTATGCTGGAAGTAACCGCGCGCGAGAATGGCATCTCTCCGCTCTGGGCGGCGACGCCAAAGCGCAGCCGGCGCGGGCGCGAAACCAGCCGGTATTGCCCGCTCTCTCCCTGTGCCACATATCCGCGATGAACCAGCGTTTTGAGGATCCGATAGACGCTGGTTTTGGAGATCTTGGTCTGCTGGTAGACATCTTCGAGCGCAATTGGGCCCTTGGTCTGCTCAAGGAGTTCCAGGACATCCAGGGCCTTGGAAAGAATTGGAATCAGGTAGAGGCGCTTGATCTTGGTTTTGGACAACCGGGCGTTCCTCCATCCGTTCTGGCTCTGAAGATTGCTCCCAGCATACTATGCGTAAGAAGTAACCGGGGCCAGCTTTGCACCGCGTTCGGCGCTGATGCGCTTTACATATCCACTTTCGGCAAGCGCGGCGAGCGGATCGAGCGGAAGCCTTCGCGCGGCGCGCCACTCCTTTACCAGCGGGCGCACGTCCTGCCAGAACGTCCCACGAAACAGTTCTTCGGACTTCACCAGCTCGCATTCGTCCTGCAGCCGTTCCAACTGGTCGCGATCCACGAGAGCAGCTTTCAGCCATAGCTCCTGGGCCGCCACCACAGTCTGGACCATTGCTTCCATTTTTCCTTTCAGGTTGTGGCTCTGGTCGATCATGAACGCCACATCGGGCCACAATTCCGGGCCCGACAACTGAATCTCATGAAAGATGCGGAAGACCTGGTAGGGATCGATGGAGCCTAGGGTCAGGTCGTCGTCGGCATAGCGGCGATCATTGAAGTGAAATCCGCCAAGCATTCCGGTGTGGAGAAGCCAGGCAACGATCTGCTCGATATTCTGGGTCGCATAGTGATGGCCGGTATCGACGAGCACGCGGGCCTGCGGCCCCGCCTTGGCGGCGAGGTGAGCGGCCATGCCCCAATCGGCAATGTCGGTGTGATAGAACGCGGGCTCAAACGGCTTGTATTCCACCAGCAGACGTTGATTCGGCGCCAGACTTTGGTGGGTGCGGATGAGCGCTTCCTCAAGCCAGACGATGCGATTCCGCATGCTTTGCGTCCCGGGGTAGTTTGAGCCGTCTGGCAGCCATAGCGAGATGTCTCGCGACCCGAGCTTTCCGGCGATCGCCACGGAATCGAGCATGTGGGCAACGGCCTGTTCGCGGATCTCTTCCGACGGGTTACAAAGCGAGCCGAATTTATACTCCTGGTTCTGGAACAGATTCGGATTGATGGATCCCGCCGAGACGCCATACCGGGCTTCGAGCCTGTGCACTTCCTCGGCATCCGCCACTCCATTGGGCAGATCCCAAAGGACATGCAAGGCCATTGTCGGCGTCGCCCCGGTCAGCTTGTTCACCTGCCCGGCATCGCTGAACTTTTCCTCCAGGGTCGAAGCCGCGCCAGGTTGCAGGAACTTCCCAAAGCGAGTGCCGGTATTGGCAAATCCCCAAGACGGGATTTCGATCTGAAAGGAATCGAGTGCGCGAAACGCCACATCTTGAAGGCTCGAATTTGCCTGCATTGTTTACCTGCCTCATTCATGAATTCGTTAAAACCGGCGATTGGCCGATCATTGCATTGGGCGGCCTGGACTTGCGGCGCAAATGAGAATCACTCGCTGCTTTCCTTGGTCAAAGGGGGAGCGTTTGATGCCCGACGCCGGTACACATCTCCGAAACCTGCCCTCAATCCTGGCCAGGAAATTCATAAAGCCACACCGACAGGACTCGTTTGGTGATCGACGTCGGCGTTAACACCGAACTCGCCACAACATGGTCCTGTTTGAATTCTTAACTTCATACATTGTCGAACACGTTGTTGGGGGAAGTACGTCGACTTTGGAAATCGCATCGTAGACCATTTCCAACTAGTTTGTCTAATGGAACTTGTTTTGATCTGGAGATTGGCATGCGTAGGCAAAGCGACAGTAATTGAAGATGCCGGGCCTGAATTCCGGCGGAGCGACACTGGGGACGGGGTTTTCTCTCATCGTTCAAATCCGTGAATGACGGCCATTTCTTAGTGCAAGCAAGCAAGCCAAAGCGATTAACCTTCGACATTTTCGGCAGGGGCTTTATTGCGGCACCACTTCCAAATGGGAAACAAAATTCTACTTGACAAACATTATGCTGCGTGGGTAGCCTCGCGATGCATCTGGATAGGTGTTCCCACCCTGCGTCCGCAGCGGTCAGCGCGATCCAAGTAATTGCTCAAACCAATCGGGTGCACGACACACAAGTACGACTTTTTTTGGAGGTTCATGGAGATGCGATCAGTTCGGTTTGCCCTCTGCATTGGTCTTCTGTTGCTGGCCGGGAGGCTCTTCGCGCAAGGCGGAGCAACAGGTACCATCCTGGGAACGGTGTCCGATACAAGTGGCGCTACCGTTCCGAATGCGAAAGTGACGGTCACCAATACGGGGACCAACGTCGCTTTCCGAACGTTGACCACTTCAGCGGGCGACTTTTACGCTCCATCTCTTAACCCTGGACCATACAAGGTAACGGTTGAAGCGCCGGGCTTTGAAAAGTCCGTCACCAACACCGTGACCCTTACGGTTGACCAGAAGGTTCGTATCGACGTTGCTCTCAAGCCGGGCGCGGTGAGCGAGACAATGGAAGTAACGGCCCAGGCGGTCACGCTCGATACAGATAGCGCGGCACTATCGCAGTTGGTGAGCCAGCAGCAGGTGGAAGAGCTTCCGTTGAACGGGCGCAATTTCATGCAATTGCTGCTGATTGGCGCCGGGGCAGTCACGGTGGGCGGCGAGCAGGGCACCATGCGTCAGGGCGAAGGCAACGCTATCAGCGTGAACGGCGGCCGTCCTGAGGGCAACAACTACACCTTGGACGGATTGGTCAACACCGACCCGGCGCTGGTTACTCCTGCCGTGGTTCTGTCGCAGGACGCTATCGGCGAATTCAAGGTGGAGAGCGGCACTTACCCGGCTGAATACGGCTTCTCGGCCAGCCAGATCAACATTGTGTCCAAGGGCGGCGGCAACAAGCTTCACGGCGCGATTTTTGAAGACAACCGCAATAACGCATACGATGCGCTGCCGTTCCCAACGATCCTCGACTACAACAGCGGAACCAAGACCTCGATTCCGATTCTGCGTCAGAACCAGTTTGGGTTTGTGGCAAGCGGTCCCGTGTATATCCCTAAAGTGTATGACGGGCGCAACAAGAGCTTCTTCATGGCCAACTACGAGGGATGGCGCATCAACAACGGATCCATCGCCAAAGAGAACGTTCCCAACCCGGCAGTCTTGACTGGCGACTTCTCGGCAGAGACGTATGCTGCCGGTATCGGTGGGTTGCCAGGTGGCCCGCTACCAGCGTATGGAACGGCCGACTGCGGAGTATTGCTCGACAACGGCTATAACTGCATGCCCGTCGATCCCACCACCGGAAATCCGTTTCCTGGCAACAAAGTTCCCTCATCCGCATTTACTTCCCGAATCGGAATGGTGGCCGTCAATCACAAGTATTGGGCGGCGCCGACTGTACCGAACCAGCCCGAGGGAACAACAAACTTTATCAAGGGCATTCCTGGGACTCTGGTCACCAATCAGCAGACCTACCGCGGTGACCAGAACGTGGGCAAGTTCGGTTCGGTGTTTGGACGTTATACCAAGTCGAACTACGTGAACCACTCCTTGTACAATTCCGGCTCGCTCGACTACGGCATCGAGATGTACAT